>JAUXGV010000192.1 GCA_030621915.1 Flavobacteriaceae bacterium | reverse complement strand
GCAATAGGATTTCTATTTCCCTCAATAAAAGTTATTTTATTTAGTCGGGCATCAAGGTTTTGAGAGTTCCATTTTTGGCCATATTCCAGCACATACAAGCTGCCATCTGATCCAAAAATCATATCCATGGGATGTGAAAATTTCGATTCGGGCATAAAGGGATCCGCTTTTACATAATTCTGCTTGTCGTCAAGTGTTACTATATAGATCCAATCTCTCATCCATTCGTATAAAATAATTTTGTTTTCAAAATATTCAGGAAATAATTGTTTGGCATTTGGATAATTGGATGCATGGAAAATTGGCCCAGACATTGGGTTCACACCTCCTGTTCCGAGCCATGGAAATTCTTCCGATTTGTCATAAGAAAACCAGATCATAGATTCTTGAGCAGGCGGTAATTCCTGAATTCCAGTGCTATGAGGTGAGTTGTTAATGAGGTGATTAGGGTCGAATTTCGGACCTGATTCTTTTTTTGTAAAATCATAATCATTATAAACCTGATTGTTTCCTCGGGTATATGGCCAACCCCAAAACCCTGCTTTTCTAGCCTGATTGAATTCGCCCATTCCCTTGGGTCCTCTGACTGGATTTCCTTTTCCGGCATCAGGACCTACATCACCCCAATATAAGTAACCCGTTTTACTATCAATAGAATGTCGGAAAGGATTTCTTAGTCCCATTACATAAATCTCAGGTCTTGTTTTTGGTGTGCCTATGGGAAATAAATTTCCCTCAGGAATTGAATAGGTTCCATCATCCTGGGGTTTAATTCTTAAAATTTTACCTCTCAGATCATTTGTGTTTGCTGCGGATTTTTGAGCATCCCACAAAGCTCTTCCTTCTTGTTCGTCAATCGGCGCATAGCCAGATGATTCAAAGGGATTGGTATTGTCTCCCAAACCAATAAATAAATTACCGTCAGGACCAAACTCAAGTGCCCCGCCACTATGGCAACATTTTCTTATGGTTGGAACAGTTAATAAAATTTTTTCCGAATCTAAATCAAGTTGATCATTCACCAGATTAAAGCGAGAAATTCGCTGAATGGGATCATCTCCAGGAGCGGAATAAAATAAGTAAATCCAATTGTTATTCTGATAGTTTGGATCCACGGCCAATCCTAATAAGCCATCTTCATTTCCATAAAATAAATCAAGATTTGCCAAAGTTCTGGTTTGTTCGGTAGTGAAATCAAATAATTTAAGAGCACCTCTTCTTTCTACAAATAAAATCCCTCTACCTGGTAGTTCATCCAATTCCATTGGTTCGTTCAAATTGAAGTCTAAAATCTGTCTTTCAAATCGATTTTCCGGTGGAATTTGCTCGGTTCTTGCCAAAGCATAATTCAATTTGCTATTGGCCATTGTATAATCTATACCACCCAATAAATGATTTAAAAATGTTGGATTTTCAAACGTTTCATTTGTATGGCCCATTTCCGTATAAAAGGAACGTCCACCATCATAATCATGATACCACGAAATGGGATGATGATCTCCATTTGTTCCTCCTTCATAGCTTTTTTCATCAATTTCAATGAGTACCTTGATATTCTCGTTAATGTCTCTAAAATTATACCACTCATCTTTTTTTGTCCAGGTATCATTCATTGAACTTGTAGACTCATGTCCTTTATCTATAATATTTAGTGTTGCCTCTTGAATTTTAGGATGGTCCTTGAAATAGGCTCCAACCAATTTGTTATACCATGGCCATTCATATTCTGTATCAGTAGCTGCATGTATACCGACAAAACCTCCACCCGCCTGAATATATCTTTCAAATTCAGCTTGTTGAACATTGTTTAAAATATCTCCAGTAGTATTTAAAAATACAACTGTGGCATAGTTTTTAAGTTTTTCTTCGGTAAAATAATTTGAATCCTCAGTAGCTACGATAATAAAATTATTTTCTATGCCCAATTTTTGAAGGGCCTTGATTCCAGATTCTATAGAACCGTGTCTGAACCCTTCAGTTTTACTAAATACCAATACTTTATCTTCTTTTGAGGTACATGATAAAATCAGGCTTAAGGCCAATATAAATAGGGTTAGTTTTTGCATTTATGTTATTTTAGATATATTAAAAGAATGGGATCAAATTTATTTCAAAAAGATTCAATTATCAACTTATATTATGACATGAGTCAATA
The DNA here is from genome assembly GCA_030621915.1 of Flavobacteriaceae bacterium. Classification (GTDB taxonomy): domain Bacteria; phylum Bacteroidota; class Bacteroidia; order Flavobacteriales; family Flavobacteriaceae; genus Lutimonas. The sequence goes on along the minus strand of JAUXGV010000192.1, from coordinate 3,153 downwards.
CTATATTTGCAAAATCAAGCAAAAATCGGATTTTAATGTTGTTAATTGAATAATTATAATTTTAAAATGTTAGTTATCGTTCCTTCCCATTAGAATTTTTAAACATTAAATTTAATAAAATAAACCTTTTAATTTGCTTAAATTTGATATGATCATGCCAAATTTCTTTTTCAGTAATTGGAAAATCTCAAAGTTGCATTGAATTATTTTTATCGAAATATATGATCTAGAATTCTTGAACATATTTCTGTGGGTTCAATAATCTCATCCGAATTTTTGTTTACGTCTTTATGGATAAACAAAGGATAATATGACTCGTCAATATTAATAGAACCGTGGGAACCTTTTACCAAATCAGCGTTTAAAGGAATCACATTGAGTAAGGTCCTGAATCCTAATTTTTTCTTGAGTAATTTTAATCCAATTCGTCCCATCATAAATTTTTTATTGGGGTCTGTAAAAAGCTCTACAGGATCATATCCCGGCTTTTTATGAATATCAACCATTCTTGCAAAATCAGGCGCTTTGTTATCATCTAACCAATAATAATAAGTAAACCAATATGCTGGTTTTGCCGTGACGACCAAATCTCCTGATCGCTCATGATTGAGATTATATTCTTTTTGTTCAGTGGCATCCAATACCTGATCAATTTCAGGACATCCTTTTAGAATTTTTTTAACCTCATCAATTCTATCATGATTGTTAATATAAATATGAGCAATCTGGTGATCGGCCATTGCAAAGGCATCACTAATACCCATATCTAATAATTCAAACCCTCTTTCTTCTCTTGTTTTTATATATCCGTGATTTCTTAAAATTCTGTTGATATGAATAGGAGCTTTAACCGGATTGATTCCATATTCAGAAAGTATTATGGGTGAAATCCCTTTGGTTTCATAGAAGGTAATTAAATCTTTAAATACTGTATCAAGTTCTTGTAGGTCTTTGGATATTATTTTTGGATCATTGTGTTTTTGAAGTACATAATCCAGGTGAGGTAAATAAATTAATTGTAAGGTAGGTTCATGCCAATCGTGAACTAATTTTGAGGCATCGGCAATCCATTGGGTTGATTTGATACTTGTATTGGGCCCCCAGAAATTAAATAATGGAAATGTTCCCAATTGGTTTTGTAATCGGTCTCTTAAATCACTTGGTTTAGAATAGCAGTCGGGTTTTTTTTGTCCATCTGCCCAATATTGAGGTCTTGGAGTTACGTTGAAATCTGAATTGGAATACATATTGTACCACCAAAACATGTTAGAACAGGTAAATTCTGGGTTTTTATTTTTGGCAATATCCCAGATTTTTGGGGCTTGAACCAAGTGGTTGGATTGTCTCCATAATTTTACTTCGCATTCATCTTTAAAATACCATCCGTTGGCAACGATACCGTGTTCATTTGGTAGCTTTCCTGTTAAATAAGTGGATTGAACAGCACAGGTAACAGCGGGAAGCATGGGTTTTATTTTGGAACTATTTTTACTCTTAACCCATTGTGTAAGAAACAGGCTTTCATCATGCAGCAGAGAATTTGATAATCCCACAATATCAATAACTACAGTCTGCTTCATAATTTAATTCCTTTCTAATTCAATTGATTTTTCACCCATTCTAATTCTCGAATAATAGAACTGGCAATATCTGTTTGTAAATCTTCAGGTAAAACTCCCCAGGTATAAGTTTCAACTTCCAGATGTGAGCTGTATTTATTTTTTTTCCAAAGATCTAAAGCCAGAATTATGTCGTCTTGAGTGGAGTTGAGTACTTCAAATTCAGATACAAATATAGGTACGTGAAAATGGGTTCTAATCTCATTAAAATTTTGATCATTCATAGCATTGATTCCTTCTGATAAATCTGAGAAATGATTTAATTGTCCATTTTTATCTTTTGTAATTGCCTGATGTAAATAGGTGGGTTCATCAAATTGTTGTAAACATTTCTGCTGGTGCTTTAATGAAACTGCCTCTGATTTAACACACTTTAGAGCAGCGCTAATTTGAATTTTTCCAATTTTAATACCTTCATTTTCCAGTTTTGAAATTACTTCTTCTGGTAATTCATAAGCCAAAGCAAAATGACAAACATCGTAACAGAGTTGAAGGTGATTTAATATGTGAGTCTTTGCTTCTTCTGAGGAGCAATTTAATTTCTCTTCCAGTTCTGATTTCCCAAAATTCAAAAGATAATCTTTGTAATAATCAATTACTTCCTCAGTATTTTCAAGAAAACCATCGGGTTCCGGCTCGATATCAAGATGAATCAATTTACCGGTAGTTTTTTTTATATGGACGAGTTGATTTACAATTTTAATTAATGACTGGGTCGATTTTAATTTCACCCGACTAAATTTCTCCTTACCATTAAACCACAACTTATAAGAAAGGGGAGAGGTTGAAATTCCACCCTCCATATTTTCAGGGAGTAAATAGGCTAAAATTTTAATTAAATCCAAGGTGTAATTTACCCTTTCATCAGTTGTCCAGTCAGGAGTATGCACTTGATCTTTGATTATGACATTATGAAAATCGCCATAGGGAAAACCATTCATAGTAAAAACATAAAGATTATTAGAATCCAGCCAATTTTTAAATTCGTCTAAATTATTTCCTAAGAGTACTTGGGCCGCACTTTTTTGAGATAGTCGCAAACCTATTCCGAATGGTTGATCAGGACTTAATTTGTTTTTTATAGTAATACAATATTCTTGGAGGCTATTAAATACTTCTTCCCAAGTTTCCCCGGGATGGATGTTGGTACAATAGGTAAGATGCGAATTTTCTCCTAAAATCATTATATGCTTATTTTTTGACTACTGAATTTATTTATATAATCAATTGATTTTAATACCAATTTCTTATCCATTTCATTTACTTCGAACCCCAAGCCTAATTCTTTGAGTAACATAATGGTTAGTTTTCCCCCAAGATGTTCTCTGAATTCTTCGAGTCCAGAAATAATTTTTTCATTCAATTGATCATATGAAATATCAAATCCTAAATTTAGAATACAATTCAATATTCTCTCAATTTCAGATTCTTTGAGGTAGCCTTTTAAAAATGAATAGGTACTATCTAAGGCAATTCCAATAGCTACACATTCACCATGCAAAATTTCATATTTCGAAACCTGCTCTAGTTTGTG
>JAUXGV010000175.1 GCA_030621915.1 Flavobacteriaceae bacterium | reverse complement strand
CGAATACCCCATTAATATTATATTTTTGAAATTCCCCGTTTTCATTTTTTAAATCAGTATCAAAATAAGGATAATCATTGTCTGATTTGATCCCACCAAAAGAGATCTTTGCAAACAATTTGCTTGAGCTAAACATGCCTGCTAATTGCCCATTAAAAGTATTATAACTTCCATAGCCAATATGAATATCAGCTTCTTTCTTTTTTTGAAAAAAAATCTTATCCTGCAAATTAATGGCTCCTCCAATAGCTCCACTTCCCAATAATACACTACCTCCACCCCTTCTTATTTCAACAGCATCAAAGCTATTACCAGAAAGGCTATTAAAGTCCGTTTGGCCATTTAATGAAGAATTAATTGAGATTCCATTCCAATAAACACCCGTTTGAGAAGCTCCAGTTCCTCGCAATGATATAGAAGAAACCATGCCTTTCCCATTTTGTTTAAAATATAAATTGGCTTGATTTTGAAGCAAATTACCCAAACTTTGGAATTCACTTTTTAAAATGGAATCGGAAATAATTTTAACAGTATAGCCACTATTTACACTTGAAGAAAAACTGCCTTTCAAAACAATTTCTTCCAATTTATTTATACTGTCATTCTGAGAAATAACAGAAATAGTAATTACCAAAAATATTAATGTGACTATCTTTTGCATACCACAATAGTTTTTCGTCCGAAAACTTCGTATTAATAAATCTTTTGGCAGGTTTCCTGGCTTGCGTCTTGTTGTTTGTCTTCCCATCTTTATTAACAGACAGTGACTTTATTTTACAACAAGCATCACACCTTTATGTGACTAAGCTTACAGTTGCGGAGACAGCTCTTGAATTGAACAAGATTCCCATTTATTTAATTAGCAATATTGCTGACCAAAATTCTTGGCAAATCTAATCCAAAATATATTATTGAAAAAATATATTGAAGAATTTTACTTTAAAATATTGTAAACTTGCATAATAATTAAAAAAAAATGCACCCTTATAATCCAAGAATTAATTGGTACTTCTTAGCCATATTTTTATTGAGTCTGTGCCATGTTTCTTGTGAAAAATCTAAAAATACAAAATCGAATATTACAAAAATTATTTCACCTTCTCATACAGTTAAATACGCCAAAGGCTTTGATATTCAAGTATTTGATGGCTATAAAAAATTAATCATAAAATCTCCCTATCCTGATGCAGAAAATTATCAGGAATTTATTTTAGCATCAAAAAATAATATCTTGAAAAATGATTTGAATCGGCCAAATACCATGACAATTCCTTTTGAAAAAATAGTGGTTACGTCTACAACTCATATTCCTATGTTGGAACTTATCAATGAAGAAAAAAGTTTGATTGGTTTTCCACATTCCGATTATATTTCATCTCCAAAAACAAGAGAACTTATCAGAAACGGACATATAAAGGAAGTTGGTAACGAACAAGATTTTAATACCGAAATTCTAATTGATCTACAGCCTGAAGCAATCATTGGATTTAGTATGGGAAATTCAACCAAAATGTATAATATCATAGAGAAAAATGGAATTCCTGTAATCTATAATGGTGACTGGCTAGAAGAAACACCATTGGGAAGAGCTGAATGGATCAAATTCTTTGGAGTGCTCTTCGATAAAGACGAGCTGGCTGATAGCATTTTCAATGATATTGAATCTAAATATTTACAAGCAAAAAAAATTGCAAAAAAATCTAACAGAAGACCAAATATTCTTACCGGTATATTATTTAAAGATAAATGGAATTTACCGGCAGGTGAAAGTTTTACCGCTCAGCTTTTAAAAGATGCCAATACCCATTATATATGGGGTGATTCAAAAGGTCAGGGAAGTTTGATACTAAGTTTTGAATCCGTATTTGAAAAGGCACAAAAGGCGGATTATTGGATTGGATCTGGTTATTATACAACATTAACGGATTTAGCCGAAGCAAATAATCATTATACCAAATTTAAGCCCTTTAAGGATAATGAAATATATACATTTTCTAAAAAACGAGGAGAAACAGGTGGTGTGCTTTATTTTGAACTAGCTCCTGTTCAACCTCACATTGTATTACAAGATTTGATAAAAGTGGCACATCCGGAGCTTTTGTTAGATTATCAACCATTTTTTCTGGAGAAAATTGAATAAATAAAAAAGGGGCAATTAACAACATGCAAAATCCAAATAAAATGTAGCAAGTGGCTAGTAGCAGGTAGCAAAATATGTAAAAAAAATCAACGACAAATGGTAATCTTCAAAACAAAATATCAGATTCTCCATTGTAAATACTTAATACCAGATACTTGATACAAGAAATCGGAAACCAGTCATAAACAATAATTTATTCATATTATTCAAAATAAAACAACATACAATCATTCCTTCCTTGCTCTAAGCATAGCCTTACTTATTGTAGTTACTATGAACATTAGTTTGGGATCAGTTTATATTCCATTTACAGATATTTTGTCTGGTATTTTCAATGAAGATGGATTGAAAGATTCTTGGAAATATATAATAATAAATTATAGGATTCCGAAGGCAATTACTGCAATTTTAGTGGGATCCGGATTATCCATAGGAGGGCTGTTAATGCAAACCTTATTTCGCAACCCATTAGCGGGACCATATGTTTTAGGAATAAGTTCGGGAGCGAGTTTAGGTGTAGCCTTACTAATTCTAGGTTCTTCAATAATTGGAGGTAGTTTTTTGGCCTTTTCAAATTCAAATATTTTACTTTCCATTGCTGCGAGTTTAGGTTCGTTTTTAGTCCTATTAGCGGTTATGATTGTTTCAAGAAGGGTAAAAAATACTATGACTATCTTGATTATAGGCCTAATGTTTGGAAGTGTAACCGCAGCTATTATCAGTGTTTTGGCCTATTTTAGCAGTGCAGAATATTTACAGCAATATTTATTTTGGAGTTTCGGTAGTTTGGGCAATCTTACATGGAACGAAATTTTATTATTTGCTGTTATTTATGTATTAGGTATAATTTTGGTAATTCCAACAATAAAACCTTTAAACAGTTTACTTTTAGGCGAAAATTACGCAAAGAGTTTGGGCGTAAATTTTAACAAAACGAAAAATTTAATTTTATTGACAACGAGTTTACTGACTGGAGTAATAACAGCATTTTCAGGCCCTATTGCTTTTGTGGGATTAGCCACTCCACATGTAACCAAATTGATTTTTAACACTTCCAATCATAAAATATTATTACCTGCTGTAGCATTTATGGGAGCTATAATTATGTTAATTAGTGATACTATAGCACAGTTGCCAAACAGTGAATATACTTTACCAATTAACGCAATTACATCTCTTTTTGGTGCTCCTGTAGTTATCTGGTTATTGTTGAGAAAAAAGAAAATGAATTTATAAAATATGTCAGAGATTAATAATATATTAGAAACTAAAAATTTATGTATAGGATATATTTCTAAAAAACAAAACACTATAGTAGCTAATGATTTAAATATTTCGCTACAACAAGGTGGTTTGGTCTGTATATTAGGGAAAAATGGAATTGGAAAATCCACTTTATTAAGAACCTTGACAAAGGTTCAGCCGAAATTATCGGGAGAAATTATATTAAAAAATAAAAATTTAGAAAATCATAGTACCGTTGATCTTTCCAAAAGTATTAGTTTGGTTTTAACCGAAAAGATACCCCCCAGCAACTTGACCGTTTATGAATTGATTGCTTTAGGAAGGCAACCTTATACCAATTGGTTGGGTAATTTGACTCAAGAAGATAGAAATCAGATAAATTTTGCCATTGAACAAACAAAATTAAAAAAACTAGTTAATAATAGATGTGATGAATTAAGTGATGGTCAATTACAAAGAGTGATGATTTGCAGGGCATTAGCTCAAAATACTGAAATAATTATTTTAGATGAACCTACGGCTCATCTGGATATTCAGCATAAAATTGAGACATTTAAATTATTACAAAACTTGGCGCATCAATTAAAGAAAACCATATTAATTTCAACTCATGAAATTCAATTGGCCTTGCAAATGGGTGACCAATTGTGGTTGATGACTCATGAGAAATTGATATCGGGGAAACCTAAATATTTAATTGAGAAGAATTTTATTAATGAATTATTTGATGCTAATATTATTCATTTTGACAAAAACACTTATCAGTTTTTAATAAACTAGGTATAATTCAACTTATTTAATTCTTACATTTGGGTTTTAAACAATATTGTATGAAAAGAGTTTTACTTTACTTCCTATCAATCTTTATTTTAATTTCTTGTGGAGCAAAGAAAAAAACTAAAATAAATGTGGATACGATAAAATCTAAGTTCGCTTCCAGAATTGTAACATCCGAATTGGATACAAAAGTTTATATCTTGGCTTCGGATGTATTTGAAGGAAGAGAAACTGGTGAAAAGGGTCAAAAATTAGCAGCCAGTTATATAGTCGATTATTACGAACATATTGGCTTATTGGCACCCGAAGGATTTGACAATTATTTACAGGAAATTCCTAAGGAATTTTTTAAAGAGAAATCTAAATCAGCTTCAGAAAATGTGATCGCCTATATTCCTGGAAGTGAATATCCCGAAGAGTTTATTGTAATTTCTTCTCACTATGACCACTTGGGTAAAAAAGGTGATAATATTTACTATGGAGCTGACGATGATGCATCAGGAACTGCAGCTGTCATGCAAATAGCGAATACATTTCAAGACGCCTTTAAGGCAGGTTATGGTCCTAAACGGTCTATCGTATTTTTAAATTTTACAGGTGAAGAACAAGGCCTGTTCGGGTCCGAGTATTATACTTCTCATCCTATATTCCCATTAGAAAGCACGGTTGTTAATTTAAATATAGATATGATCGGTCGAATAGATGAGAAACATGAAGATAAAGCAGCATATATTTATTTAATCGGTTCGGATAAATTAAGTAAGGATTTGCACAAGATATCTGAAAGTGCTAATAAAATTTTTACTAAGTTGGAATTGGATTATACATATAATGATGAAAATGATCCCAATAGATATTACTATAGATCAGATCATTATAATTTTGCAAAAAACAATATTCCGGTTATATTTTATTTCAATGGATCCCACAAAGATTATCATAAACCCAGTGATACTCCTGACAAAATAAATTATACCTTAATGGCAAAACGAACACAGTTAATATTCTATACAGCATGGGAAATAGCTAATAGAGATGAAAGCTTAATGTTAAATAAAAATTAAATTAATGGCACTTCTTAACTTTTAATAATTTGTACGCAATACTTGATATAGAAACCACCGGAGGAAGGTACAATGAAGAAGGAATTACAGAAATTGCAATTCACAGATTTGACGGGATCAATGTTATAGATTCGTTTGTTAGCCTAGTTAATCCGGAAAAAGAAATTCAACCTTATGTGATAAAGTTAACTGGTATCAACAATAAAATGTTACGTAATGCCCCTAAATTTTTTGAGGTTGCTAAACGAATTTTAGAAATAACGAAAAACTGTGTTTTAGTTGCTCATAATGCCAATTTTGACTACCGTATTTTACGAACTGAATTTGGGCGACTTGGATATGATTTTGATATTCCTACCTTATGCACAATTGATCTGAGCAAGCAATTAATACCCAATTTAGAGTCTTATAGCTTGGGGAAACTATGCCGTGAAATAGGCATTCCTGTTAGCGATAGACATAGAGCTAATGGAGATGCAATTGCTACGTTGAAATTATTGCAATTATTACTTCAGAAGGACAAAAAAAAAGTGATCGTAAAAAGTTCAATAAAATCTGGTAATAAAAGAGATTTATCTAAAAAGTTGCTTTCCATTCTAGAAAGTTTAACCATTGAAACAGGCGTATTTTATTTTCATAAATTTAACGGAGATATTATTTATATTGGAAAAGGTAAAAACATAAAAAACATTGTTAATAATTTATTCCTCAGTACAACTAAAAAGTCTAGAGCCATGCATAAAGAAATCGCATCGGTAACCTATGATATTACTGGAAGTGATTTAATTGCTGAAATAAAATTTCATGAGGATGTGG
>JAUXGV010000126.1 GCA_030621915.1 Flavobacteriaceae bacterium | reverse complement strand
GTGATAGAACCCTTTTCCAAAGAATTCTCAAGACTTACAGCCCTAGAATTTGTTAGAGATATTCTGGTTAATCTTTTTGGATTAAAAAAATTAGTCATTGGATACGATCACCAATTTGGGAAAAACAGGGAAGGTAATTTTAAACAATTACAGGAGTTTGGTGAATTGTATGATTTTAAAGTTAAGGAAATTTCTGCTCAAGAAATTGAAAATGTATCTGTTAGTTCAACCAAAATCAGAAGTGCATTAAACGAAGGTGAAATAGAAAAAGCGAATTCATATTTGGGATATAATTTTCTTTTAACTGGTGAAATTATTAAAGGAGAAGGCTTGGGAAGAAAGCTAAATTTTCCAACGATAAATTTATTTATCAAGGAAGATTATAAGCTGATACCAAAAACCGGTGTCTATATTGTAAAAACCATTATAGAAAACAAGTGCTTTTTTGGAATAATGAATATAGGTTTCAGACCAACGATAGATGGAAAGGATCAAACTATTGAAATTCATCTTTTGGATTTTAAAGGTGATTTATATGGTAGTAAAATGCAGATTCAAGTTTTAAAACGATTAAGAGACGAACAGAAATTTGAATCACTAGAATCCTTAAAAGAGGAAATTCAAAAGGATGAGGAAACTGCCAGAAAATGGATATTAAAACAAAGTTGAAATTATTTTAATCTTCCATTTTTCATTCCTAACGCATTGCTTACCTTTGCAATCTTTAAAAATCGAATTATATGTTATCAGTTGCTTTTATAAGAGACAATAAAGACCTTGTTTTAAAAAGGTTAGCCATCCGAAATTTTGCTAATGCCGAAAATATTATTGATAATATAATTGAACTAGACGCTAAAACCAGAGCCACTAAAAGCAAATTAGATAATGCCAACGCAGAAAGCAATAAGTTATCTAAAGAAATAGGTTTGTTATATAAATCTGGTGAAGTTCAAAAAGCCAATTTAGTAAAAGAAAAATCATCACAAATTAAAGATGAGGTATCTCAATTAAGATCGCATCTATTACTTGATGCTGATCAGGTTCTAAAAATGCTTTATGAAATTCCAAATATTCCAAACGAATTGGTTCCTCCTGGAAATAACGAAGAAGACAATGAAATTATTTTTGAAGAAGGAAGTATTCCAAAACTGCATAAAAATGCATTACCCCATTGGGAATTGGCTAAAAAATATGATATCATAGACTTTGAATTAGGAACTAAAATTACTGGTGCAGGCTTTCCCGTTTATAAAGGGAAAGGTGCAAAATTACAGCGTGCTTTAATTTCGTATTTTTTGGATAAAAATAGTGATGCAGGTTATGAGGAAGTTCAGGTACCCCATGTCATTAATGAAGCTTCTGGAATAGGTACCGGTCAACTTCCAGATAAGGAAGGGCAAATGTATCATATTGGTATTGACAATCTATATTTAATCCCAACGGCTGAAGTTCCTGTCACCAATTTATATAGAGATGTATTGTTAAAGGAAAATGATTTTCCAATTCTTCATACGGCATATACTCCTTGTTTTCGTCGTGAAGCAGGTTCTTACGGGGCGCATGTTAGAGGTTTAAACAGATTGCATCAATTTGATAAAGTAGAAATTGTAAGAGTCGAGCACCCAAATAATTCCTACAATTCATTGGATGAAATGGTAAATCATATCAAAACAATTTTAATTGAATTGGGTTTACCTTATAGAATATTAAGATTGTGCGGAGGCGATTTAGGTTTTACCGCAGCTCTTACCTATGATTTTGAAGTATTTTCAACGGCTCAAAATAGGTGGTTGGAAATTAGTTCAGTGTCTAACTTTGAATCTTTTCAAGCGAATAGACTCAAATTAAGATTTAAGAATAAAGATGGTAAAAGTCAATTAGCACACACCTTAAATGGAAGCTCCTTAGCATTGCCCAGAGTATTGGCAGCGATATTAGAAAATTTCCAAACAGAAAATGGAATTAGAATTCCAGAGGCGTTAATAAAGTATACCGGTTTTGATCTTATTGATTAAAACTATGCAGCTTCAATTTGTCTTTTATAATTATTCATGATGATCAAATCGTTTAAATATAAATTGATTTGTCCTTTTTTCATATGATCTTTAGCTCTTAATTTTGCTGCTTCGTAGAATTTTTTTAATTCGTTCATGATATAGGGTTTTGAGTTATTGTGTCTATATTATATAGACTGTACTTATCAATAAACGTTACATCTTTGATATTATTTTATTAAAACTTTAACATTTTATCTTTTATATTAATTTATTACTAAATTTTTGCGATATGTACAATATTTTATATCTAATATTTTTAATATGATACTCGTTGATCTTTTCACATTACATCAATTTTTCTTTACTTTACAACATGCATAAAATATTACTAATTTTTCTCATATTCATAGCTTCTACATTATGTGCTCAAAAAGCTGACTTGGCCAGGTCCTATTTTAGAAATGGGGACTATGAAAAGGCCATTATGCTGTACAAACCCCTACATGATAAGAACCCGATACGTCGTGATTATTTCAAAAACCTTTTGACCAGTCACCAACAGCTTGAACAATATGAATGGGCTGAAATTCTTATTACTTATCAGTTAAATAGATTTCCAAACCAAATATACTTAAATATCGAATTGGGTTATAATTTCCAACTTCAGGGTAATTTGGAAGAGGCCAACAAATACTACGATATTTGCATGAATTACATAGAAGAAAGTCCAAATTATGCCTACTCTATCGGCCGAACATTTAAAGAAAATCATTTATTGGAATATGCTTTAAAGTCCTATCAAATAGCTAAGGCCAAAAATCCCAAATTAAATACTGAAATCAGTGAAGCCCAAATTTATGGAGAAATGGGAGAATTAGAAAAAATGTTTGAAGCCTATTTGAATCTCATTGAAAAAAATGAAAAATATTACCCTTCAATTCAAAGATATATTGCCGCTTTTATTTCTAATGACTATAACAATGAGACTAATATCTTATTTAAAAAATTACTCCTGAAAAGAGCTCAAAATAATCCTAATGACTCATGGAATATCCTATTAAGTTGGCTGTATATGCAACAGAATGAATATAGGAAAGCATTTATTCAGGAAAAATCCTTGTATAAACGAAATCCTGAAAATTTGGATCGAATTATTGAAATTGGCTTAATTTCCTTTGAAGATAGGAAATTTAACATTTCTCAAGATATTTTTAATTTTATTCAAAAAAATACTCAAGACCCAGAAATTATTTTAAATACTCACATATATCTGTTGCAAATAGAAAATGAATTTGCAGATAATAAAGAAGAGTATAAAGTAATTGACAGAAAATATCAAGCCTTATTTGAAAATCATAAAAATATCAAGTCAGAGGTGAATTTACATCTTGCTTATGCTGATTTTTTGAGCTATACTTATAATCAACCTGAAAAAGCAATTCAATTATTGAAAAATGTAATTCCAACAGTAAACTCAAAGTTTCAAAAAGGAACCATACAACTTAAATTGGGAGATATATTGGTTTATACAAATCAATTCAATCAGGCCTTATTATTATATTCTCAAATTCAAACAGAACTAAAAAATAGCACTTTGGCTCAAACAGCAAGATTTAAGGTAGCCCAAACTTCTTATTTTAAAGGGGATTTCAAATGGGCACAAACTCAATTAAAGGTTTTAAAATCTTCTACCTCACAATTAATTGCAAATGACGCTTTAGATTTAAATCTACTCATTACCAATAATATTGAAAATGACAGCACTTTTGATGCCTTAAAAGCTTATGCAAATGCAGATTTGTTAGCCTATCAAAACAAAAAGTCAGTCGCCATTGACACCTTAGCCAAGGTATTAATCAAATTCAAAGGACAACCCATAGAGGATGAAGCTTTATTTAAACAAGCTGAATTATATACCGAAACAAAACAGTTTCATCTGGCTGAAGGAAATTATTTGAAAATTATTGAAATTAATCAGGAAGGAATTTTAATGGATGATGCATATTTTTATTTGGCAGAATTATATGCTAATCAATTAAACAGTATTGAAAAAGCCAAAGAAATGTACCAGAAAATAATCTTTGATTTTCCGTCGAGCATATATTTGGTGGAAGCAAGAAATAAATACCGCAAATTACGGGGTGATGAAGTTCAATAAATATTAGACAGAAATCAATCTCATTCATTTTATAATTCCTTTATTAGTTCCTTTTATCATTCTCTCATAAACTTCATCTCTCATCAACTTTATGTAACTTTGCATTTCAATAAAATTCAAATATGTACATATACAATATAACAACCAATATTGATGAATCTATTCATGATTCTTGGTTTGAATGGATGCAAGAACACCAAATACCAAGAATAATAAAGATTGGTAATTTTAACAAGGCTTTAATGACTCAGGTATTAATAAAAGAGGAGATGGGCGGAATTACATATTCGATTCAGTTTACAGTAAAAACCAAAGAAATTCTTGAAAAATATTTTATCGAAGAAGAACAAAAATTATTAAATGAAGGTCAAAAATTATTTGGTGACAAAATGGGGGCCTTTACAACCGTGATGAAAGTTGTAAAAGAATTTAATAAATAGGTTTAAAATCTACAACTATTAAAAGTCAATAATTTATGAGTGTTAAAGCAAAAAAGCATCTGGGTCAACATTTTTTAAAAGATGAAACTATTGCTGAAAAAATTGCAAATACGCTTACAGAAAATGGTTATGACCATGTACTCGAAATTGGTCCCGGAATGGGAATTTTGACCAAATATTTGTTAGACAAAAAAATTACAACTTCGGTTATCGAAATTGATGAAGAATCTGTCGATTTTTTAAAAGCTCGTTTTCTAAAATTATCACAAAGGATCATATTTGATGATTTTCTAAAAATTGATGTATCGAAAATTTACAGTGGAAAACCCTTTGCCATCATTGGAAATTTCCCCTATAATATTTCATCACAAATCATATTCAAAACACTTAAAAATAAAGATCAAATTCCTGAGCTAAGTGGTATGTTTCAAAAAGAAGTCGCCAAAAGAATCGCCAGTAAAGAAGGAAGTAAAATCTATGGAATCATTTCTGTTTTAACTCAGGCCTTTTACGATGTTGAATATTTGTTTACTGTTCCACCTTCGGTATTCAATCCACCTCCCAAAGTAGATTCTGGAGTTATAAGATTAATTCGCAAAAAAAATTATATATTAAATGTTGATGAATCTTTATTTTTCAAAGTAGTGAAAACAGCTTTCAATCAAAGAAGAAAAACAATGAGAAATAGTTTAAAATCACTTCATCTATCGGATAAATTAAGAGAAGATGTTATATTTGCGAAACGCCCTGAGCAATTATCAGTTCAGGAATTTTTAGTTTTGACGCAAAATATAGCCGAGGATGTCAATTGATTTAACAAAAGAATTTATTCAACAAATAGAATTATTCATCGAAAACAAGGATGATAGGTCTATTCTTGCCTTGTTGGAAGGGGAACATCATGCCGATATTGCCGAATTGTTAGATGAATTAGCTCTTGAAGAATCTACTTATATCATTAAATTATTAGATAGTGATATTACTTCTGACATCTTAATGGAAGTCGATGAAGATATTCGAGAAAGCATACTTAAAAATCTATCGGCCAAGGAAATAGCAGAAGAAGTAGAGGAATTAGATACAGATGATGCAGCGGATATAATTGCAGAGCTTCCTGAAGATAGACAGGAGAAAGTTATTTCTGAAATTGAAGATGAAGAGCATAAAGCCGATATCCAGGAATTACTTAACTATGATGAGGATTCTGCCGGTGGTTTAATGGCAAAAGAGTTGATCAAAGTCAATGAAAATTGGAATATTCCTCAATGTCTTAAGGAGATGAGAAATCAGGCAAATGAGGTGACAAGAGTACATTCTATTTATGTAATTGACAATGATAATGTTTTAAAGGGTCGTTTATCCTTAAAGGATCTATTGGTAGCTTCAACAAATGCCCACATTTCAGATATCTATATTCCTAAAGTTACTTCTGTCAATGTACATGATGAGGCAGAAGATGTTGCAAGAATTATGCAAAAATATGACTTAGAAGCCATTCCGGTTGTTGATGATCAAAATCATTTGGAAGGAAGAATTACTATTGATGATATTGTTGATGTTATAAAAGAAGAAGCCGAAAAAGATTATCAATTGGCGGCAGGTATCGTTCAGGATGTTGAAGCTGATGATAGTATTTTGCAATTAACGAGAGCCAGACTTCCCTGGCTTTTTTTAGGATTAATAGGTGGAATTGGCGCTGCGGGAATCATGGGGGGCTTTGATAATCTGCTCAAATCACATACTATTTTATTCTATTTCACACCTTTAATTGCAGCCATGGCTGGCAATGTAGGTGTTCAATCCAGTGCCATTATTGTTCAGGGATTAGCCAATGATGACGTAAAAGGTAGTATCAACAATCGTTTATTTAAAGAAATGCTTCTTGCGGCTTTAAATGGATTTTTATTGGCCCTATTTTTATTGATTTTTGTCTGGATCTGGAAAAATGAATTTTTAACTGCACTAGCCATATCTTTATCCTTGGTGATTGTTATCATAGTTGCGGGAATTATTGGCACCTTTATTCCTCTATTTTTGGACAAAAGAGGTATAGATCCAGCAATTGCCACCGGTCCTTTTATAACTACAAGCAATGATATTTTTGGTATTCTTATCTATTTTTGGGTTGCAAAAATGATACTTGGATTTTAATTGGTGAAAAAATCAAAAATATTACTTAACGCCCTTGTTGGTGCCTTATAAAATTCCGTGTATTTGCATTTATCACAAGTCACTGAAGTATATTTTTGATTTTGAACATCAAATATTTTGGATAAAATTCCTCCAGTAGCCCTCATTTCGGCAACAGAATAAGATCTATTGTTACACTTTGGACATGTATAATTTAAATTGTCATTATTCATTATGTTTGTTTTTCTTCAAAAATACTAATATGCGTACATTTTATTAGTGGTTTTGATAAAAAATTCGATAATTTTGTCTTTCATTTTGAAACTATGAAAGAAGAAAATAACTCATTGAATTTTATAGAACAAATTGTTGAAGAAGATCTCTCAAATGGAATGGATAATTCCAAACTTAGGTTTCGATTTCCACCGGAACCTAATGGTTACTTACATATAGGACATGCGGCTTCAATTTGTTTAAATTTTGGACTTGGACTTACTTATAAGTCACCGGTCAATTTGCGATTTGATGATACAAATCCGGCAAAGGAAGAACAAGAATATGTGGATGCAATTAAAACTGATATCAAATGGTTAGGGTTTCAATGGGATAAAGAATTGTACTCTTCAGATTATTTTCAACAACTGTATGATTGGGCCTTACTTTTAATAAAGAATGGCAAGGCATATGTTGATGACCAAAATTCTGAACAAATTGCCCAACAAAAGGGAACGCCTACTCAAAATGGTGAAAACAGTCCCTTTAGAAATAGAACGGTAGCGGAAAATTTGGATCTTTTTGAAAAAATGAAAAATGGTGATTTTGAAGAGGGATCACATGTTCTACGAGCAAAAATTGATATGAGTTCGGCCAATATGTTGATGCGTGATCCAATAATTTATCGTGTTTTGAAAAAGACTCATCACCGCACGGGTAATGATTGGAATATTTATCCTATGTATGATTGGACACATGGTGAATCTGATTATATAGAACAAATATCCCATTCAATTTGTACCTTAGAATTTAAAAATCATAGGGAACTTTATGATTGGTTTTTAGATCAGGTTTATAATATGAAAAATTTAAGGCCAAAACAACGTGAATTTGCAAGAAGGAATTTGAGCTATACTATTATGAGTAAGCGTAAATTGCGGGAATTGGTTGAAGAAGGATATGTAAATGGATGGGATGATCCAAGAATGCCTACTATTTCAGGATTACGAAGGAGAGGCTACACACCTTCCTCTATTCGAGATTTTAGCGCAACAGCCGGTATTTCAAAACGGGATAATGTTGTTGATATAGCATTGTTAGAATTTCATATTAAAAATGAATTAAATAAAATTGCGCCCAGAGTAATGGCCGTTTTAGATCCGGTTAAATTGATCATAACTAATTACCCAGAAAATAAGGAAGAGATATTAAATGCTGAAAATAACCCTGAAGATGAAACTGCAGGATTTAGAGAAGTTCCTTTTTCAAGAGAAATTTATATAGAAAGAGAAGATTTTAGAGAACAGGCAAACAAAAAATTCTTCCGTTTAAAATTAGATAAGGAAGTAAGATTGAAAAATGCTTATATCATCAAAGCCAATTCAGTGGTAAAAGATGAAACTGGTAATATCACTGAAATTCATTGCACTTACGATGAAGATTCAAAGAGCGGTAGTGGCTCTGAAGCCAGCAAACGCAAAGTAAAAGGAACAATTCATTGGGTATCGATTAAGCATGCACTACAAGCTGAGGTTAGATTGTATGATCGTCTGTTTACTGACGAAGCTCCTGATTCATATAAAGACAAAAATTTTAAAGAATTCATCAATCCTAATTCCTTAAAAATTATTTCAGATGCTTTTGTTGAGCCAAGTATAAAAAACGCTAAAAATGAAGACAGCTTTCAATTTCAACGCATGGGTTATTTTAGTGTAGATAAAGATTCAACAACAGATAAGTTAGTTTTTAATCGAACAGTTCCTTTAAGGGATTCGTGGGCCAAAATGGAGAAAAAAATTTAAAGTTGAAAACAGTTGAACAAATAAAACTTCCCATTCAAAATGAAATGGAATTCTTTGAAGTAAAATTCAAAGCTTCCATGATATCTAACGTTTCATTACTCAATAGAATATCACATTATATAGTTAGACGAAAAGGAAAACAAATGCGA
>JAUXGV010000014.1 GCA_030621915.1 Flavobacteriaceae bacterium | reverse complement strand
TCACCACCATATTCTAATCTTCCCCAGCAATTGGGACATAGTCCCTGTGGTACTTCTTCTCTTTTTTTTCCTTGTTTAATATAATCCATTAAATTTGATAATACACTCATAATTTATATTTTAATTCCAATTTAGTCTTTTTCTTTCATTCCAATACGCATTAGGGTCCGTCTTAAACGATTTCAACAAAATAATATCTTCTTGTTCTAATACAATTTGATGGGCCTTCAAATTCTCCAATACTTGAAATTCTTCTGATGCCCCACTTAAAACCATAAAAGGATTAATCGTGTCTATGCAAAATCTTAAAGCAATTGCGTCAACGCCTACATTATATTTTTTTGCTAATATTTCTAGTAAATTGTATAAGTCATTGTAGCTAGAATAATTCTTGTTTCTAAATACTCTTCCATTTGCCAAAGCCTCCTTTATTATTATTCGTTTTCCTTCTTTTATGATATCATTTGCTACTAGATCCAGGCTTTGATCTAACATGTTATAAGTTACTTGAAAAGTTTCAAAAATTTGGGTATTATTCACAGAAATATCTATCGCTTTTTTAAGTACTTCTACTTGGTTATTCCCAGATGTTGTAATTCCTATTTTTATCTGATATTGTTGTTTTAATTCGCCCAACTTATTCAGCAATTTTTCATTATCTAAAACTCCTGTACCAAGCGTAGCGGAATGAATTTGGTAAGTGGTTAGAAAAGGAAAGAGTTCTATTGATTTTTTCCATTGTTTAACTAAGTTAGGTAAACTATGATCTTTTATTTCGTGAATAACTGCCTTAGGGTCAAAATTAGCAACATATGAATATCCCCATTTAGTCGCAACATTTATAGATTTGTCCTTTTTTGTTTTAAGCCATTCTATCATAATTTGCTCTGCAATACCATAACCTGGTGCGGTGTCAAAATATCGGATACCTTGGTTATATGCCACATCTAAAATATGATATCCACGTTCTTTAAATTTTAAAAGATCAAATTTTTCTGATTTCTTTTTTTTTATATTAATGTATTGCGGACGACCAATAGCAGCCGTCCCAAGTCCAATTTTTTTCATAGTTCATTGTAAATGGATTAAATTTATAACTGAAGTTCGGTTTTTGAACCTTTAGGTTAAAACTTGTGCTCAACTTGATTGGGAATAAAACCAGCGCTCGCCTGCCGGCGAGGCAGGAAATACCTCTAAGGCTCTGACTCGAGGATAGTTGGTTTCAAGAAATTTTTTATTTAGTTTTATGACTTACCGTTAACCCGATTCATTTTATAAGCTGCCCAAGTGGTGAAATAATTTAGTTTTGGTTGTATTTTAAAAATACCATCTGTATTAATTAAGAAGTTATTTTCTACCAAATAATTTAAAGCAGCTTTTTTGTATTTAGGTTGAATTTTAACACCCTCATTTATACTGTTTATGGCATCGGATATGGTAATATAATTGAAGTCGTTTGCATTGCCCTGAGCGAAGCTTATTATTTGGCGTGTAATTCGCTGCATATTTTTATCCATTGTCTTTGTATTTAATTATTTAACTATTCGCAAATACTATAATTGCTTAAGCTACCAATTTTTGGTTTTCATTCATAGTGATAAATAAAGGAATAGTATAAATTGGGTTAATTCTGCCTTAAGTATATGATAAAATTATTCAGGTCGATTATTACCGAATACAGAATAACATTTCATACAAATTAAGGTAGTCCCAATTATGTAAACTTTCAACGCTCTAAGACGCGCTATAATTCTTTAAAAAATCATCTAAAGTCAAAATAGGTTTCATGTTTCTAGACTTATAATGTTCTTTATAGGTCTCATAATTTCTCTTGGCAAATCTGCCAATCTTTTTAGCTGAAATTAATTCATCAGGTAATAGTGTTTTCATAATGTAAGTTTTTAGAGGGATTAACTTTTCTTATGTATTAAATATCAATGTAATAGTCAATATTACAAAAATTATACTATGTTACCAAATGAAATTTAAATAAACGTATTATTATATTTAAAGAATAACCCAAGGCTCCAAGATCTAAAATTGACCTTATAAATTAATTACAACATTATTTATATACAAGTCATTTTATTGCTAGATTTGATTTAGAAACGAAATTATCCCGTTAATTCCCGTTAGTAATTTTAATTTCAATAGTCCTTCGGGTTTTATCAAATTTATTTGCTTTATATGAAAAATTTATCCTTGTCCTCTAAAGTTTTGATTGGGGTGCTTTCCGGTATTTTTGTTGGTGTTTTTTTTGGTGAAAAGGTTGCATGGCTTTCCATTTGTGGTGATATCTTCATAGGATTATTACAGATGACGGTATTGCCATATATCATGTTTTCCTTAATTGTTAATATAGGCAGACTGTCTCTAGAAACCGGAAAAAAAATTATCAGATATGGCTTGATCTTTTTATCCTTTTTATTGTCCATTGGGATCATTTATTTGTTAATTCTTCCATTGGCATTTCCAGCCTGGGGAAGCGGAAGTTTTTATAGCACTGACTTTGTTCAGCAATCGGAAACCTTTGATTTTGTAAAACTATATATTCCTTCCAATCCCTTTGAATCATTAAGTGATAATGTAGTTCCAGCAGTGGTTATATTTAGCATTTTTATTGGATTGGGTGTGATGAAGTTGCCCAATAAAGAAGCCCTGCTTACACCTTTGGATATATTAACTGATGGATTAAATCAGGTTAATAAAATGATTATTAAAATAACTCCAATTGGGGTTTTTAGTATCGCTGCGGGTGTTATTAGCGATTTAAGTTGGTCAGATTTAAGTAGATTGCAAGGGTATCTATTAATTTATTTGTTAGCTGTAATTCTGATAACCTTTGTAGTGCTACCTTATATTATTTCCGTATTTACTCCTTATTCTTCGAAAACGATATTTAAAATTACACGTTCAACCCTTCTAACTATTTTTGCGACTGGTAAAATAATTGTTGTTTACCCTCAATTAATCGAAAACATAAAAGAAATTTTAAGAACACAAGATAATGTAACTCAGGAGTCACAGGATGAAATTGATATAATTATGCCCTTAGCATATCCCTTTCCAAATCTAGGTACGTTTATGATTTTTATTTTTGTGCCATTTGCTGCATGGTATACCGGTGAAGCAATGAAATTTGGGGATTATCCTATTTTTTTAAGCTCGACGTTATTGAGTAGTTTTGTTGCCCCAATTACGGGATTACCGTTCAGCTTGGACTTGTTAAAAATACCCAAAGAGACGTTTCAATTGTTTGTTGTATCCACGGTTATAACAGATCGGATACGGGTTGTTTTGGGTGCTTTTCATTTAATTTCACTCACCTTATTAACAATAGCTGCTGGAGGAGGTTTTTTAAGATTTAAGAAAAGAAAATTTATCCAAGCTATGATTGTAATCACAATAACAAGTGCTGTTTCAATTATTGGAATGAATCAATTGTTAGAAAAAAGCATGAAAAATATTCCAACCAACCAGGAAATTATCAATAGGTTTAAATTGATAACTCCTGAGCAGCCCAATGAAATTTTTGAAAAGTCAAAAAGGAACCCTAATAGAAAATGGCGCGGTGAAAACTCATTAAGTAGAATTAAAAGAAGGGGTAAAATTAGAATTGGATATTATGCAAATTCCTTACCCTTTACATTTGTAAATAAAGACAGTCTTTTGGTTGGTTATGGTATAGATTTGGCGCATCAACTAGCCAAGGACCTAGAAGTTAGTATTGAATTTGTTCCCATAGATATTGGATTAATCATAGAAGAAATTAATCAAGATTACTTCGATATTATTATGTCCGATATTTTTCTTTCAAGTAGGTATGCTGAAGAGATGGAATTATCTAAACCTTATTTAGATGTGTCATTAGCTCTGTTAACAAAAAAAGAAAATTTAAATTTTGACAGTTTTGATGCTACAATAAAATTGGATACGTTTACAATTTCTTATTTTGAACGTGGAGAAATTGCCAAGGAATTTATAACTTATTTTCCAAATGGAGGATCATATTCAATAAATAATCCAGAAGATTTTTTTGAACTAAAAGACAATGATTCCATTAAAATTGACGCGCATCTAACAAGTGCGGAAAGAGCTGCAGCCATTACCGTATATCATCCAGATTATAAGGTGGTTAACCCCTTACCATACCACATTAATAATGCTTTGGTTTTTCCAATTGCCAAAGATGAAGTGTGGAGGCGATATGTTGATAAATGGATTGATTTTAGAACCAACGATGGTACTTTTGAGCGAATTTATAATCAATGGATACTTGGAAAGGAATTTAAAAAAGAGCAAAAACCATGGAGTATTTACGAAAATATGATCAAGCCTAAATGGGGAGCAAAAAAAAAGGATTCCGATTCATAAAGAAACATTACCCTTAGAAAAGGGATAAATTTGTTTAGAAATCAATAGAAAATATCAAAAGTTGTAAGTGAAATTTAATAAGATATTTTTAAATTGGATTTGAGAAATTAAAAACCAGTAATTCTAACGAATCATTTTATGAATTCCTTAAAGGTTCTTTATTAAAAAATATTTATATTTGTACATGTCAAAAAATATTTATTAATCAACAATAATTAAAATGAAAAGAATAAAAAGTGTTTTACTAATATTACTTGCAATTTTAACAGTTTCAAGTTGTAGTGGTATTAAAGTAACTGATGCATGGAAGGCTGACGAAGTAGGTGACATTAAAGAAGATAATATATTGGTCATCGTAAGAACTGATGATATGGTTTCTCGTCAACGTTTTGAACAGGAAATTGCCGATAAAGTGAGAGAAGGTGGAAATAAAGCAACTGAGAGCTATAAGAAATTTCCGGGTATGAAACACAATGTAAAACGTACCGAAGAAGAAATTGATCAAATGCTTCAAATTATTAAAAATGAAGGCTTTGGTGGTATTGTTCTCACAGTTTTAAAAGATGTAAGCTCAGAGATTGTAACTTCTGAAACGGGTGGATATACAGCCGGTGGATATTACCCTTCTCATTATGGAGGTTATTATGGTGGATTTGGCGGTTACTATGGCCGAGTATATTCTCCTTATGGTTACGGTTACGGTGGAACATATGTACCCTCTGAAACCAGAACTTATACTTCTGAAACATATAAATTAGAAACGGTAATTTACAACCTTGACTTTGATAAAGGTAAGCAGTTGATAGCTGTTGTTTCAGTAGATGTTACTGATCCTAAGTCTGCTTCAAAAATTGCACCAAAATATGCTGAAGCGGTAGCAAAAGCATTGAAATAAAATTTTAAATTTATTTACCTTAAAAGACTTAAGTATTCAATACTTAAGTCTTTTTTGATTCTTAGTAGCAAATCAAGCATAAACCAACCCACCAAGTCTCATTCTTTTTCGTTTTTACTTCATCATTAAAAGACTCATCTATCTAAGGTTATGCTTGCTTTTTCTGATTTGTTAAAATTCGAAAAAAAACATCGACTTATACATCATTTTACACTTGATTTGCCACTGGAAGATTGAACCAATTCCAATTGATCCAAATTGGCTTTAGCGGTAAAAAATCCGTAATTTATAGTAGCAATTTTTTTCTCTATTTTTTCTATAGTTCCTTTGGCATTCCCATCAAATAACCTCACTTTATCATTTATTTGAAATTCATAATTTGATTTTTCTCTGGCGATTTTTTTAGCGACCAATTCTTTCTTTTCAGTAATTTTCTCAACTTCAATTAATATTTCCTTTTCCACTTTTTGAAGTTTTTCCAACCTTAATTTTTCTTGAATCCTTGCTTGTCGGTTAATTTCTTTCGTTTCTCTTTTAGATAAATGATTTACAGAGTTTTTGGTTGATTTTTTATCCAGACTTTTAACTTTAACCTGTTTATTTTTTTCATTTTTAGCCTGTTCCATGATGGCCCATTTTGAAAACTCAGAGATCAAATGTTTTTTATTTTTTGTTTGAAAAAATTTATTTAATAATTCATTCGATTTCCTTCCATAGGACAGCATTTTTTGATTTTTATCGTAGAGTTCCTGAAAACTATTTAATTTGTCGTCTACTTTTTTCTTTTTTTCTAACAGCTCCTCTGAGTTTTCTCTTGCGATAGATTTTTCTTTTTCTAAAAGATCATTCGATCTTTGCAACTTATTGCGTTCTTGCTGCAATTTGGCAATGGTTTTATCCAATCGAATTTTTTCCTTTTCTACTTTCTTTTTGGCTCGATTGATCAACCTAAATGGGATCCCATTTTTTTGTGCCACTTCAAAAGTAAAAGAACTCCCGGCCTGTCCAATATGCAGTTTGAACAAAGGTTCGAGTGATCTTTGGTCGAATTGCATATTTGCATTGGCTACATTTTCTAATTCACTGGCCAAAACTTTTAGATTGGCATAATGTGTAGTAATAATACCAAAGGCACCCATTTCATAAAATTCTTCTAAAAATATTTCTGCCAAAGCTCCACCCAATTCGGGGTCACTTCCGGTTCCAAATTCATCAATTAAAAACAATGTATTATGATTACATTTTCTCAAAAAATTACGCATATTTTTCAATCGATAACTATAGGTACTCAATTGATTTTCTATAGATTGATTGTCGCCAATATCTGTTAAAATATTATCAAATAAACTTACTTCACTTTTTTCATGTACAGGGATTAAAATACCACTTTGTAACATGACTTGCAATAATCCAATGGTTTTTAAAGTAATACTTTTTCCACCTGCATTGGGTCCTGAAATAACAATGATCTGTTGATTTTTATTCAATTCCAAAGTCTGAGGGATCGTGGGTATTTCCTTTCTTTGATTCTCTTCCAACAGAATGGGATGGAAAGCATCTTTCAAATATATTTTTTGTTCTCTGACAATTTCAGGCAAACAAGCCTTTATATGATGGGCATATTTAGCTTTGGCACCTAACACATCCAAATGACATAAATAATCCTGATATTTTTGCAATAATTCTTGATAGGGTCTGATGGTATTGGTTAATTGTTTTAAAATTACTGTAATTTCTTCTTTTTCTTCATATTGTAAATTTTGAAGTTCCCTAGAATATTGTAGGGTAGCTTCAGGAGCTATATAAACGATGCTGCCGGTTTTAGAATTGCCAAGAATACTTCCCTTAATTTTTCTACGGTACATGGCTTGAACAGCCAGTACTCTTTGATTTTCGACTACGGATTCCCTAATATCATCTAAATATCCTAAGCTTGCATAATGATTTAATGACTTGGTAAAACTAGAACCAATTTTACCTCTAACAGAATTAATGTCTTTACGAATCATCTTTAACGAATCAGATGCATCGTCCAAAACTTCACCAAAAGGAGAGATTATTTTATCAATAGAGGCAATAATGAATTTGGTATATTCCAAATTTTCTGATTGAAAAAATAGAGTGGGGTAATATTCTTTAAATTTTTTGAAAAATAGAATTAAGTTATTGATATTGGATGAAATTGAAGAAATTTTCTGAAAAGATTTTCCCTCTAAAAAACTATCTTCAATTCCAAGAATGTGAATTTCATTCGTAATTTCATCAAAATAATGATTTGGAATTTTATTTTCACTAAGCATTGATGACAAATATTCATGAACCTGATACAATTCGTCTTTCAATTCTAAGTTCCTGGAAATAGGATTTATCTCTAATACCATTGCTCTTCCCAAATCTGAAATACAATATTCCTTTATACTGTTTAAAACAGCGTTAAATTCCAGATCGTTTAATGTTTTTTGTGTGATTTTATTCGCCAAAATTGTATTATTGTATAGAAAACAAAATTAAGTAAATATCTGACATATTCACACTTAATTTATGGGACTGAAAAAGAATCATAAACCAAAACTGATCAAATGAACGTTAATATTGAAGCCACTTGGAAGGATGTTTTAAAGGATGAATTTGAAAAACCATATTTTGAAAAATTATCTGATTTTGTAAAAAAGGAATATTCAAAATCTATATGTTTTCCGAAAGGGAATGAAATATTTTCAGCTTTTAATCACTGTCCTTTTGATAATGTAAAGGTAGTGATCATCGGACAAGATCCTTATCATGGTGCAAATCAGGCGAATGGTCTTTGTTTTTCTGTTCATGATGGCATTACTCATCCGCCTTCATTGATTAATATATTTAAGGAATTAACAACAGATATTAACAAATCCTATCCCAAATCAGGTGATTTAACGGTATGGGCTGAACAAGGAGTCCTTTTATTGAATGCCACCTTGACTGTGAGATCTGGTGAAGCAGGGTCTCATCAAAAACAGGGTTGGGAAACATTTACCGATGCGGTCATTGAACAAATTTCAAAAAATAAGAAACATATTGTTTTTTTACTTTGGGGTGGTTTTGCTAAAAAAAAAGGTAGAAATATCGATCAGAATAAGCATAATGTACTTGCCTCGGGTCATCCTTCACCCTTAAGCGCCAATCGGGGGTATTGGTTTGGCAACAAACATTTTAGCCAAACGAACAAGTTCCTGAAGGCTAACAATATCCATGAGATATTATGGTAAAAGCTAAAGGTGGATTGAGACGCCTAAAAGCGGGCCAAAAGTTTTGACATTAGTTTTTAGTTCATCTGCTCCGGTACCGTCAACCCTTTTATAATTAAAAGTTTTATATCCGGCTGTAACTGTTAGTAATTTGGATATTTTGAAAGTGTTGACATATGTCAAATCCCAATATAGTTTTGAGGAATCACCAATGCCAAATCCGCCGACGTCAACTACAAGCCCTAAATACACTGATTTACTTAGAATAATTCTGAAGTTTGTACCAATGACTAGATCCACCCACTTTTGATCCTGATCAATATGGGTGGGTAAACCAGGAAAATCAAAATCAGAGTCTACTTTTACATCAATACCGTTAAACCAATAAATAGCCCCTAAAGTAACGTCCATAGCCCAGCCCCTAATAATATCATCACTTTCATCAACCTTGTCAATTAACAAGTAACCCAGTTTAGTATCTAAAATGATTTGATTGATTTCTAAATCAACTTTGATGGGTCCTAAAATTTCATTGGCTCCCAATTTGGCAATTGTAAGATTTGAACTCAGGCTCCATTTTTTATACTGGGCCAATGCCGCAATCTGAAAGCCGAAATTGGTGATGGAAGAAAGATCATTAAAGGATTGAGTAATTTTCTCTCCACCCACATTGGTTGACATTCCTGCCAACCAGGCGTAAGGTGAAATTTTGAAATTCCAGTCTTTTCTGTCTTCTTCATTCACAAATTCCATATTTGAAGTGCCTTTATCCTGAGCAAAACTGGATAGAGATATCAAAACGATCATCAATAGAAAAAATAGATTCTTTAAATGAAAATCATAACGAATAAACAGATTGATTATGGGATGAAAAGTTTGCATAATATAAGTATTCATATCATTTTTTATCCGGTGAATGTTTTAATATTTCGATTAAAAATTTCCAAAACTTCTGTACTGAGGTGATACTCACTCTTTCATCGGGTGAATGGGCACCTTTGATGGTGGGCCCGAATGAAATCATGTCCATTTGAGGGTAATTTTTTCCAAGTATACCGCATTCCAATCCGGCATGACAGGCTACGATTTTAGGTTGTTTCGCGAACATGGTTTCATATAAATCCTTCATCACTTTCAAGATTTCCGAATTTTTGTCTGGCTGCCATCCCGGATAGGAGCCTGATAATTTTACTTGAAATCCTTCATTTTCAAATACATTGGTCAACAGTCCTGCCAATTCCTTTTTGCCTTCGTCAATTGATGATCGGGTCAAACATTTGATGCTGATTTCACCATTTGCAACCAGTACTTTAGCAATGTTATTTGAAGTTTCTACCAGATCAGTCATGAATTCACTCATTTTATGCACACCATTATGAGCATGCTTTAAGGCATTCAATAGTTGACTTTGATCTTTTTTATTCAGGCCAGAGTCAAAATCCACCGACACTGGTTCCAATTCAATCAATAAATTTTTCTCAATCTTGATAAAATCTATTTTTATCAGATTTGAAATTTCTGTGATTGTTTCAAGGAACTGATCCTTCTGTTCAGGTGATATCATAACTGTTGCAAAACTCTCTCTAGGAATGGCATTACGTAAACTACCTCCATTGATACTTATAATCTGAATTAGATCTCCAACTTCGAGCAATAGTTGATTCATAATTTTATTGGCGTTACCCAAGCCTTTATGGATATCCATTCCCGAATGCCCTCCATTTAACCCTGTAACCAATAATTTGAAGGCCATACTTTTTTTAGGCATCGCTTGCAAGGCATAGGTTTTAACCGCAGTTACATCGATGCCACCAGCGCATCCAATATCAATTTCATCATCTTCTTCAGTATCCAGATTCAATAGGATATCTCCCTTTAAATAGCCTGCTTCCAATCCCATGGCACCAGTCATACCCGTTTCTTCGTCAATAGTAAATAATGCCTCTAATGCAGGGTGTTGAATATCTTTAGAAGATAAAATACCCATAATAGCGGCCACGCCCATTCCATTGTCAGCTCCTAGAGTAGTTCCCTGAGCTGTCACCCAATCTCCCTCAATGGTCATGTTGATTCCTTCCTTATTAAAATCAAACAGCGTATCAGAATTTTTTTGGTGTACCATGTCGAGATGAGATTGTAATACCAAAGTTTTTTTGTTCTCCATACCAGGAGTAGCAGGTTTTTTGATAATCACATTTTGAACGGAATCAACAAGGGTCTCTAATCCTAATTGTTTACCAAAAGCTAGCATAAAGGCGACTACTTTTTCTTCTTTTTTGGAAGCTCTTGGAACAGCATTCAGATCAGAAAAATGGTTCCAGACAGTGATGGGAATTAAGTCTCTTATATCTTGATTCATAGATTTTGTATTCTTTAATTTAGTCGATATGAATGACTGTATTTTCAATTGATTTACGAACTTTTTTTAGTGAGTGCATAAAATCATCTTTAGCTCGAAACCCCACGGGCAATAATAAAATTGATTTTAGGTTTTTATCATTTAAGTTTAATTCAGTATCAAATTTTTTGGAATTAAACCCTTCCATAGGACAAGAATCAATTTGCTCTATTGCGCAAACTGTCATCAAATTTCCTAAAATGATATAAGTTTGATGAATAGCGGAAAGTTCAATTTCTTGTTGGGTTTTATTATCATATAATCCTTTCAATTCTTTTCTAAACTTATCAATTATATCTTCAGAGGTCTCTCTAACAGATTTTACCAAATCAAAATGAACATCAATGGTATCAGTGCTTATATTTTTGTCAATACATAGCACCAGTAAATGCGAACATGTGGTTATTTGCTGTTGGAAGTAAGCATGTTCAAGCAAATTATTTTTAATTTCTGGATTGCTGATTATTAGCATTTTAACAGGTTGTAATCCAAATGATGTAGCGGTCAAATTAAATGCTTTCTTAATGGTTTCAATTTGGGTATCTGAACATTTTTTATTTTCATCAAATTTCTTACAGGCATAGCGCCATTCCATACTTTCTATAATATTCATAGTGTAAAATTTAATGTTAAAATCCTAACTCAGGGATTGCATATTAACCAATTTATAATAGTCACCTTTGGCTTTTAATAAATCATCATGTCTGCCTTTTTCTACAATTTCACCTTTTTGTAAAACCACTATTAAATCAGCTTTTTGAATGGTTGATAGTCTATGGGCAATAACAATTGATGTTCGGTTTTTCATCATTTTTTCCAATGCCTTTTGAACCAATTGCTCCGATTCTGTATCTAAAGCAGAAGTAGCTTCATCCAAAATCATAATGGGTGGGTTTTTAAACACTGCCCTTGCAATCGACAGACGTTGTTTTTGACCTCCTGATAAGGTGTTTCCCCCATCTCCAATATTTTTATCATATTGTTGCGGTAAATCCTTTATAAATTCATGGGCATTGGCAATTTTTGCGGCTTCTATAACACTTTCATCAGTAGCTTTATCAGCGCCCAAAATTATATTATTCATAACGGAATCATTAAATAGAATAGAATCTTGTGTAACAATACCCATGAGGTTTCTTAAGGATTTCTTATATAATTCTCTAATATCAACTCCATCAATTTGAATGCTTCCTTGATTGACATCATAAAACCTGGTAATTAAATTGGCCACCGTTGATTTTCCACTTCCGGATTGACCAACTAATGCCACGGTTTGTCCTTTTTTAACTTTTAATGAAAAGTTTTTTAACACGTAATCATCCTTATATTTAAAAGAGATATTATCAAAGGAAATTTCACTTTCAAAACTGGTTTTGTTAATGGCATTTTCCTTATCTACAATCGTATTTTTGGTTTCTAAAACTTCTAAAATTCGCTCTGCTGAAGCGTCTCCCTTTTGAATATTTGAATATGCTGTTGCAATAGCTTTTGCCGGGTTTAATACTAAATAAAACAAGCCAATATATCCGAAAAATTCCTGGGGTTTCATATCACTATTATCACCCAGAACTAATTTTCCTCCAAACCATAAAATGGCTAAAATTGTGGTGGTTCCTAAAAATTCACTCATAGGCGATGCCAATGTTTTTCTATGTAAAACACTGGTCATTAAGTTCCGATACTCTTTTGTAGATTCATTAAATTTTGATTCAATTTTTGATTCGGCATTAAATCCTTTGATAACTCTAAGTCCGGTTAAGGTTTCTTCTATAAATGACAGGAAATTTCCTGTTTCCTGTTGGGCTTTTAGTGAATTGGCCTTTAGCCTTTTGCCAATAGATGAAATAATGAATCCGGATACCGGAAGTAATATAAATACGAATAGCGTAAGTTTGGCACTAATTGCAAACATGGAAACCAATGTAAGTACGATTGTTAAAGGTTCTCTGACAATTGTTTCTAATGATGTTAAAAAGGAAATTTCAATTTCTTGAACATCTGAGGTGATTCTGGCGATGGTATCTCCCTTTTTCTTTTCAGAAAAATAGGAAAGGGGTAGTTCTAAAATTTTACGATACAAACTATCCCGTATGTCTTTAACAACACCATTTCGAAGAAAGGTGAGTACGTAAGAAGCCAGATATCTAAATAAATTTTTGAAGAAAAACAGACTGAATGATAAAATACAAATAAATAATAAAGCCCTTTCAATACCGCCACTTTCAATCATCTTAGTTATCGTAAAACTCAATGATCCTTGAACATAATTATAAATTGAACTTATCCCTTCATAGATAGGTTTTTTGTATACTTTTTCTTCTTGTCCGAATAAAATTCCTAAGACAGGAATAAATCCTAATACAGACAGAACGTTAAATATTGCATATAAAATGTTAAATAGAATATTCAACCATGCATATTGCTTATAAGGCTTAGCAAACCCAAGTATCTTCTTAAAGTAGGTCATTTATTTAATAGAGATTTTAAAGTTTCATTTCCTTGATAATCCTATTAATTTTGTCTTCTAATTCTATTTCGACATTTTTGGCATTTTTAGCATTATTTAATGAAGTATTTACACTAAAATAGAACTTAATTTTTGGTTCCGTACCACTTGGCCTTGCTGCGATTCTTGTTCCATCTTCTGTTTCATAAATTAAAACATTTGACTTTGGAAGATCTATGATCGTCTCAGTATTTGAAATTAAATTTTTACAAATAGATGATTCATAATCATATAAATATTTCACCTTGGAACTATCAATTTCAAATATAGGGTTCTCACGCATATCAGTCATCATTTGCTTAATTTCATTAGCACCCTCTAAACCTTTTTTAACCACAGAAATTAAATGTTCTTTGTACAATCCATGATTTACAAATAATTTTAATAACTCAGCATAAATTGAGCTGTTATTGTTTTTTGCACTAGCTGCAATTTCACAAGCTAATAGAGTTGCTGAAACGGCATCTTTATCTCTAACAAAATCTCCTACCATAAAGCCAAAACTTTCTTCACCGCCACCAATAAAATCTTGCTTGCCTTCTGCTTCACGAATCATTTTAGCGATCCATTTAAAACCTGTCAGTCCAATTTTAGTTTCAACACCATAACTATCAGCTATTTTTTCCACCAAAGGTGTAGATACAATGGTTGAACCGATAAATTGATTCCCATTTAATCGTCCTTCTTTTTGCCAAGTATCAATCAAGAAATAACTAAGTATACTAAATGTTTGATTTCCTGTTAATAAAACCAATTCATTATCCATATTTCTAACTGCTATTCCCAACCTGTCACAATCAGGATCGGTTCCAATAACTATATCAGCCTCAATTTTTTCTGCCAATTCCGTAGCCATTTTTAATGCTGCAGGTTCTTCAGGATTTGGAGATTCAACAGTTGGAAAATTCCCATCTGGAGCTCTTTGTTCTTCAATAATATGGACATCTGTAAACCCAGCATTTTGAAGAGCTTCAGGTATAATAGTTATAGAAGTTCCATGTAAGGAAGTGAATACAATTTTAATTTTATCTCTGTTTTCTGTGTCTGAAACCGTTGAGTTTTGAATGGCTTTTTCAATGAATTTATTGTCGATTTTTTCTCCAATAATTTCTATTAAACTGTCATCTGTATCAAAATTTATATCCTTAAAATCCAATTTATTTATTTCATCAATAATTGCATCATCATGTGGTGGAACAATTTGCCCACCATCATTGAAATAAACTTTATAACCATTGTATTCCGGAGGGTTATGGGATGCAGTAAGAACCAAACCGGCATCACATCCTAATTCTCTAACGGCAAACGAGAGTTCTGGAGTAGGACGTAAATCTTCAAATAAATACACTTTGATATTGTTTGCTGAAAAAACTTCCGCAACAGATCTTGAAAATTCTCTACTGTTATTGCGACAATCATAGGCAATTGCAACTTTACATAACTTACCTGGAAAAACTTTATGTAAATAATTTGATAATCCTTGTGTATTTTTACCTAATGTGTATTTATTGATTCTATTCGTGCCAGCTCCCATGATTCCTCTCATACCCCCTGTGCCGAATTCCATATTTTTATAAAACCGATCCTTTAATTCATTGGGGTTATTTTGAATTAAAGATTGAATTTCATTCTGTGTTTCTTGATCAAATGGGTCATTTAACCAAAGTTTGGCTTTCTCTAAAATATCATTCATGTGTACTGAAATTATGATTAACTAAAAACAAAGGTAAACTTTTATAAGTTTATTTTATGTTGGATGGAATATCGTTTGTCATCACGTTTTGAACGTAGTATTAATTCGCCTAAAAATCCAGCCAGAAATAATTGAGAACCCAGGATCATAGCAATCAGTGCAATATAAAACCAAGGATTGTCTGTAACTAATATAGTTGGTTCATGATTATAAAGTTTTATAAGCTTGATAATTCCAATATAAGCGGAAGCCCAAAATCCTATGACGAACATAAAAGTTCCTAACAATCCAAAAAGGTGCATAGGGCGTCTGCCAAATTTTGTTAGAAAATTAATAGTAATTAAATCTAGAAAACCATTGATAAACCGATCTGCTCCAAATTTAGTAGATCCATATTTACGAGCCTGATGTTGTACAATTTTTTCCGTAATATTTGAAAAGCCAGCATTTTTGGCTAGAACAGGAATATATCTATGCATTTCGCCGTAAACATCTATGTTTTTTACAACTTCCCTTTTATAGGCTTTTAATCCGCAATTAAAATCATGTAACTGTACACCGGAAGTGCTTCGAGCCACGGCATTAAACAATTTGGAAGGAATATTCTTTCGAATTTTCGAATCATATCTTTTCTTTTTCCAACCTGATATTAAATCGTAGTCGTCATTTTTAATCAAATCAAAGAGTCCAGGAATTTCATCCGGATTATCCTGTAAATCGGCATCCATAGTAATAATAACATCACCTTGAACCTCTTTAAAAGCAGCATTTAAGGCCTGAGATTTCCCATAATTAATCTGAAATTTTATTCCCTTTACATTTTTATTTTTATTAGATAATTCATTAATGATATTCCATGAATTATCGGAACTTCCATCATCAATAAAAAGTATTTCATAAGAATAATGATTGGATTGCATAATGTTTGCAATCCAATCGTGTAATTCTATTAAAGATTCTTCTTCGTTAAGTAGTGGAATTACTACTGATATATCCATCTAAATTTTCGTATAATATTAAATACTTGTAACCTCTTCGTTTGATTTTTTTAAAATTAATCCTGAAATTAATGAGATGATAAATGCCAAAAATAAGGTCCAAATTAATGCCATAGCTATCATAATTCCAGGTGACAATAATTTTTCAGTAAAAGCTAGTCCTTGTTCAATTTGTTCATCAGTTAAATTTGGATTTTGCTCAATCATTTTTTGTTCTGCTCCAGCCATTGTATTGGCAATGAATTCAGGTTCAATAAAATTCATAAAAATTAAAGTATAAACTAGTGAAACGATTGCTCCAATAATCGCAATTCCTAAACCAGTTTTTAATGCATTTCCAATGGATAAAAAACCGTCATTAAATTCTCTAAACTTTTTTATTCCTGCAAATATAACAGCAATCATAGCGATAATTCCAATAGATCCAGTTTTCCAGTCCTGATCATAAATCATTCCCATTGCGTAGATAATAACATTTATTAAAATAAGTACTATACCGAGAATAACACCGTAATTCAGCATAATTTTGTTGGTTGGTTTTTGTTGGCTTTCCATGTTTTAAATTTTTTAAGGTTACACAAATATACTAAATCAAACAGAATAGTTCAATTATAGAAATTATATTTTTTAATATTCTAATTAGTATCCAGGCAATTAAAAATATTACACAAAAATGTAGAAAAAAACATTGTTTAAAGTAAAAATTGATTGTAAATTTGCAACGGCAAGTCCTACACAACCAGCTCCCTTTGAATCCTCCAGGGCGGGAACGCAGCAAAGGTATTTGGTCGTAGCGGTGTGATGTAGGTAGCTTGCCATTTTTTTTTGAAATAGCTTAAAGTCTCCAACCTTTTCACATACACTCTCTCTTGTAAATTATAAAATTGAACAATTATTTAAACTGATTTTTTTATTTAAATTTTATACATTTATCCAATATTCAAAATTATGTCTAAAGTTGTATTAATAACGGGTGCTTCTTCCGGAATTGGTAAAGTCTCAGCTGAGTATCTTTCAAATAAAGGATATATTGTATATGGAACCAGTCGAAAGATTAATTCAAATCATGTACCTTTTACGATGATACAATTAGATCTTAGGAGCAGGGATTCAATTGAAAAGGCAGTTTCTATAGTTTTGGAAAATGAAAAAAGAATTGATGTTTTGATAAATAATGCTGGAATTGGTATTACTGGATCCATCGAAGAAACACCCACCGATGAGGTACGAAAATCGTTTGATACTAATTTTTTTGGTGTGCTAGACATCATTAAAATTGTTTTACCTCATATGAGACAACAAAAAACCGGAATGGTAATTAATATTACCTCACTTGCGGGATATATGGGCTTGCCATTTAGAGGAATATATTCCTCTATTAAGGGAGCCCTTGAACTTATTACTGAATCTTTAAGGATGGAAGTTAAAGAGTTTGGTATTAAAATTACCAACATTGCTCCTGGAGATTATGCAACGAATATTGAATCCGGAAGATATCATTTTCCAGTGAATCAAGATTCTCCTTATAAAAATGCCTATCAACGAAATTTAGAATTGATGAATGATCATGTTGATCAAGGAAGAGATCCTATTGAAATTGCTAAAAAAATCGAAAAAATCATTAACAATAATGAACCCAAAATACATTATAGAGTAGGTGATGGTCTTCAGAAATTATCTATTTTTTTGAAAAGAATCTTGCCTGACAAAGTTTATGAAAAATTAATTATGAAGTATTACAAGATGTAAGCAATAAAAATTAATTATTTAGAGTTAAAATATTACATTTTATTACGAAATTATCATTATTCAAATAACATATAATAACTTATATTTGCCTAAATTAAAAATAACCCAAAAAAAAGATGAAATTTTTTATTGATACAGCGAATTTAGACCAAATTAGAGAGGCACAAGCATTAGGAATATTAGATGGTGTAACTACCAATCCATCGCTAATGGCTAAAGAAGGAATCACTGGTAAGGAAAATATAATCAATCACTATAGAGCAATATGTGAAATTGTTGATGGAGATGTAAGTGCGGAAGTAATTGCTACAGATTTTGAAGGTATGATTCAAGAAGGTGAGGCATTGGCTAGTTTAAATCCTCAAATTGTTGTTAAGATTCCGATGATAAAGGATGGTATTAAGGCATGTAAATATTTTTCTGAAAAAGGAATAAAAACTAACGTTACTTTAATATTTTCTTCAGGGCAAGCCTTGTTAGCGGCGAAGGCAGGAGCCACTTATATGTCACCTTTTGTGGGTCGTTTGGATGATATTTCAACCGATGGCTTGGGATTAATTTCTGAAATAAGATTGATATACGATAATTATGGATTTAAGACTCAAATTTTAGCAGCATCAGTTAGGCATACCATGCATATTATGGATTGTGCCAAAATTGGAGCAGATGTTATTACAGGTCCTTTAAGTGCTATTGAGGGTCTGTTAAAACATCCTTTGACAGATATCGGGTTGGCTCAATTTCTATCCGATTATAAAAAAGGGAATTAAATAATTAGAATAACATAAATAAAATTAAAACTCACAAGTTATATGCTTGTGAGTTTTTTTGTTAACTTACGATTTACACTGAACAAGAAATAATCTAATAACTCTCTAATAACAATTTTGGGATAGGATTGCTCAATAATTTAAAAGGACAATGTCATTTAAAAATTTACAATTAATTAAGCCTTTACTAAAAGGATTGATCACTAAAAATTATGAAATTCCAACCTTGGTTCAGGAAAAAACAATCCCTTTAGTATTAGCTAAAAAAGATATTATTGTAACAGCGCAAACCGGAACAGGCAAAACGGCAGCTTTTGCATTACCAATTCTTCAATTATTGTTTGATAAACAAGATGCATCTAAAAAAGGAAAGAAAATCAGGGCTTTGATATTGAGTCCAACAAGAGAACTTGCTTTACAAATTGAAGAAGATTTTAATTCTTATGGAAAATACACAAACTTAAGAATCACAGTGGTCTTTGGTGGAGTATCAATTGATCCACAGAAAGAAAAATTAAGAAAAGGAGTGGATATATTAATTGCAACTCCTGGAAGGTTGTTAGATCTTCATAAACAAGAATATATAAATTTAAATTTTATTGAAACCCTGGTTTTAGACGAAGCTGATTTGATGCTGGATATGGGATTTATAAATGATGTTAAAAAGATTGATCGGTTGTGTAATTCAGAGAAACAAGTATTATTATTTTCTGCAACAATTCCATTTAAAGTTGAAGAACTTGCAAAATCTATATTAAAAAACTTTGAAAGAATCGAAGTTACACGAAATTCATCAGTAGCCAAAGGCGTTGAACAGGTTATATTTTATACACCAAAACCAAAAAAAATAGAACTTTGTCTGCATCTTTTAAGAAATTCCTTAAAGGGAAATATTCTGATTTTTAGGCGAACTAAGTTTGGTGTGGATAAATTAGAGAAAACCCTTTTAAAGAATAATTATAAAGCAGAAAGTATTCATGGTGATAAAACTCAGCTTGCAAGGCAGGAAGCTTTGAGTAAATTTAAAAATAAGGAAGCTAATATTTTGATAGCAACGGATGTGGCTTCCAGAGGAATAGATATTCAAAACCTGGATGCTGTTATTAATTTTGATATCCCAAATATTCCTGAAACATATGTTCATAGAATTGGGAGAACTGGTAGGGCAGGTAAAAAAGGGTTGGCCTTGTCGTTTTGTTCAGCAGATGAAAAGAATTATATAATTGATATTCAAAAATTAATAAATCAACAAATTGATGTCAACCAAGAACATCCTTACCTCTTAGACCCCAAGGATAAACCGGAGATTCATAAAAGGAAAGGAAGTAAACATAAAAAAGGAAGAAAATCTGAAGCTTCTAAAAAGAAAAAACGTCGTTGGTATTAATTTATTTGTATTAATATGGGTAAAACAGCTATAATTATAGGGGCTACGGGTTTGACCGGAAATATTGTTTTAAATAAGCTTCTCAAAGATGATCGGTATTCTACATTAAAAGTATTCACAAGGAAGAGTTTACATATTAAGAATTCTAAAGTGATTGAGAAAATAGGGAATCTTCTGGATTTAAATTTTTTTGAAGATGATTTCTATGCCGATGAATTGTACTGTTGTATTGGAACCACAGCAAAAAAGACTCCTGACAAAGATTTTTATAAAAAAATTGATTACGGAATTCCGGTTTCTGCAGCGAAATTGTGTAAGTCAAATAGGGTAAACACTATTTTGATTGTTTCAGCTTTGGGAGCAAATGCTAAAAGTTCAATTTTTTATAATAGAATTAAGGGAGAAATGGAGCAGGATGTGGCATCAGAAAAAATTAAAAACACATATTTTTTAAGGCCCTCGATAATTATTGGTAATAGAAACGAAAAACGATTGGGTGAGATAATTGGTGTATCCTTGTTTAATTTAATTCAATTCCTACTTATAGGTAAACTAAAAAAGTACAGGGCTATTCATGCGGAAAAAATTGCAGATAAAATGATTCAATTGGCCAATTCCAAACCCAAATCAGGAATCATTAATTCTGATGAAATTCAGAAAGATTAAAATTGATATTTTTAAAATCAAAGATGGCCCTGAAGCTCTTTAATTTCATCTCTGAACTTTGCCGCAATTAAAAAATCCAAAGCCTTAGCTGCTTTTTCCATTAATTTTCTTTTTTCACGGATTCTTTTTTCAAGTTCAGGTTTTGCCAAATATTGTAAATCAACTTCAGCAGCTTTTGTATTTGCTGATTCATATTGATAAGAACTAATCTCCTTTTTAGTAAGTGAATTATCAATAGCTTTTTGAATTTGTGTGGGCGTAATTTTATTTTTGGTGTTATATTCTATTTGCTTTTCTCTTCTTCTATTCGTTTCATCGATAGTAAGTTGCATACTTTTTGTAATTTTATCGGCATACATAATAGCGATTCCATTAACATTTCTGGCAGCTCGCCCAACAGTTTGAGTCAAAGAACGGTGACTTCTTAAAAACCCTTCCTTATCAGCATCTAAAATGGCCACTAATGAAACTTCAGGAAGATCCAGACCTTCTCTTAACAAATTCACCCCAATAAGTACGTCAAATAACCCTTTTCTCAAATCATGCATAATTTCTACTCGTTCCAAAGTATCAACATCGGAATGAATATACCTGCAACGAATATGAATTCTTGTTAAATATTTGGTCAATTCTTCAGCCATTCGTTTGGTAAGAGTTGTTACCAACACACGTTCATCTTTCTCAACTCTTTGATGAATTTCCTCTATTAAATTATCAATTTGATTCAAACTCGGGCGGACTTGTATTTCAGGATCTAAAAGTCCAGTAGGTCGAATTACTTGTTCAACAATAACACCTTCAGCAAGTTTTAATTCATAGTCAGCCGGTGTTGCACTAATAAAAAGTACCTGATTCTGTATTGCTTCAAATTCTTCAAATTTTAAAGGTCTGTTATCCATGGCAGAGGGTAATCGAAATCCATACTCTACCAGATTCTCTTTTCTGGATCGGTCTCCGCCATACATCGCATGTACTTGGGGGATGGTCACATGGCTTTCATCTACAACCATCAAATAATCATTAGGAAAATAATCCAGTAAG
The DNA here is from genome assembly GCA_030621915.1 of Flavobacteriaceae bacterium. Lineage (GTDB taxonomy): Bacteria > Bacteroidota > Bacteroidia > Flavobacteriales > Flavobacteriaceae > Lutimonas. Next base: position 7,832 of record JAUXGV010000014.1, on the reverse strand, counting down.
CAAAAAGGGCGAGATCCCGCAGATCTTCCATCAAGATAACGGGAATAATTCTCAATGCCACTGCAATAGCCCAATTCACGAATCATTTCTAAATCAAATTCGGTTCTTTCCTTAAGTCGTTTGGCCTCCAAATGCTTGCCAATTTCTTTAAAATAAGTAACCTGCTTCATCATATCCTCTTGGATAAGATGAATAGCATTTTGTAATACATCAGGAGATGTCACAAATAAATTGGCCGGATAAATATTTAAATGTTCATATTTTTCAATGATCTTATTATTAACCAAATCAAAACTTTCAATTTCTTCTATTTCATCACCAAAAAAATGTACCCTAAATCCGTGCTCTCCATATGAAGGGTAAATGGAAATGGTATCACCTTTGACTTTAAAAGTGCCACTTTTTACCTCAGCATCGGTTCTTGAATATAGACTAGTCACCAATTGATGCAGAAATTTGGTTCTGGGAATAGTTTGACCAACTTCAATAGTTACTATATTTTTTTTGAATTCAACGGGATTGCCAATTCCATAAATACACGAAACGGATGCAACTACCACAATATCTTTTCTTCCCGAAAGTAGGGCGGAGGAAGCACTCAAACGCAATCGTTCAATTTCATCATTTATCTGTAAGTCCTTCTCAATATAGACTCCTGATGTAGGCATATAAGCTTCGGGCTGATAATAGTCGTAATAAGAAACAAAATACTCTACGGCATTATCAGGAAAAAAGTTTTTGAACTCAGAATATAATTGAGCAGCCAGGGTCTTATTATGGGCCAAAACTAAAGTCGGTCTTTGAACTCTTTCAATTACATTGGCTACTGAAAAGGTTTTACCTGACCCCGTAACACCTAATAAAACCTGATGTTTTTCATTCTCATTTAAACCATTCACCAATTGTTGGATCGCTTCCGGTTGATCCCCTGTTGGAATAAAATTTGACTCTATTTTAAATTTCATCCAACAAAAATAATGGTTTTTGTTTTGAATTTGCTGAAAAAAATTAACGAAAAATAATTAAATTAATGGACTAAATCGAATATGATATTGTAGCAGATAAATCAAAACCAATCAATCAAACAGGATAAACTAATTCCATTGAAGAAAAACTCCCTATATGGATTCTTAACTTGCTAAAAGAAGTCAAAAATCGGATTTAGTGAAATCTATCATTTAGAATTCTTCAATCTTAATGTGCAATTAATCCCAAATTGATATTGGATTTATATTGAAATCAGGAATAATCTCTTATTTTAGCTGTTAAAATTTAACAATATGCAACACAAAGAAAAAATGAAAAAGTATTGGAAGGAAAACCTTCGATACTTGTCAATACTTTTAACTATTTGGTTTGTTGTTTCTTACGTATTTGGAATTCTTCTTGTTGATCAGTTAAATACAATTAAGTTAGGCGGATTTAAGCTTGGATTTTGGTTTGCCCAGCAAGGAGCTATGTATGTATTTGTTATATTAATATTCGTCTATGTAAGATTGATGAATAGATTGGATAAAAAATATGGACTTAACGAATAATTAATTATTATTGGAAAATAAATTATGGGAATATTAACATGGACATGGATTTTAGTAGGGATCACATTTGCGATTTATATAGGAATTGCAATATGGGCAAGAGCAGAATCCTCAAAAGAATTTTATGTAGCTGGAGGAGGGGTTCCTCCAATTATAAATGGTATGGCAACGGCAGCGGATTGGATGTCGGCGGCTTCCTTTATCTCCTTGGCTGGGATTGTTTCCTTTTCTGGATATGATGGATCCGTTTATTTGTTGGGCTGGACAGGTGGCTATGTGCTTTTGGCCTTACTTTTGGCCCCCTATCTGAGGAAATTTGGAAAATTTACGGTACCTGATTTTATTGGTGATAGATATTATTCGAACATAGCTAGAATTGTAGCTGTAATTGCTGCATTAATTGTTTCTTTTACATATGTTGCGGGTCAAATGCGTGGTGTTGGAATTGTTTTTTCAAGGTATTTGGAAGTAGATATTAATACCGGAGTTTATATTGGAATGACCATTGTATTGTTTTATGCGGTACTTGGCGGAATGAAGGGAATTACTTATACGCAGGTTGCTCAATATTGCGTTTTGATCTTTGCTTTTATGGTTCCTGCCATATTCATTTCGATTCAAATGACAGGGAACCCTATTCCGCAATTAGGAGTTGGCGGTACTGGAGAAGATGGGATGTATTTATTGGATAAATTAGATGGTTTACAGCAGGAACTTGGATTCCATGAATATACTTCAGGGAGTAAATCTATGATAGATGTATTTGCAATAACACTGGCATTAATGGTAGGTACAGCAGGCTTACCTCATGTTATTGTAAGGTTTTTTACAGTTCCTAAAGTGAAAGATGCCCGCGTTTCAGCAGGTTGGGCCTTACTTTTTATAGCTATTATGTACACAACAATCCCGGCAGTAGCCGTTTTTGCCAGAATCAATTTAATTGAAACAGTAAGTGAAACCAAATATGATGATTTACCCGAGTGGTTTGGTAATTGGGAAACAACAGGTCTATTAAGATTTGAAGATAAAAATAATGACGGAATCGTACAGTATGTTGCTGATGAATCGGTTAATGAATTGACAATTGATCGGGACATCATGGTTTTAGCAAACCCTGAAATAGCAAAATTACCCAATTGGGTGATAGCACTTGTTGGGGCAGGAGGCCTGGCTGCAGCTTTATCGACTGCTGCCGGCTTATTGCTGGTAATCGCATCATCAATTTCTCATGATTTGATAAAAAAAATAATCAAGCCCAGTATTACTGAAAAGGGAGAATTGATAGCTGCAAGATTAAGTGCAGTTGCTGCTGTTATGATGGCAGGATGGTTTGGTATAAATCCTCCAGGTTTTGTTGCCGCAGTCGTGGCCTTAGCATTTGGATTGGCTGCCGCTTCATTTTTCCCAGCCATTGTGCTTGGAATATTCTATAAACGAATGAATAAGGAAGGTGCTATTGCCGGTATGGTAGTCGGATTATCACTAATGGTCTATTATATGCTAAAATTTAAATTTGGATTATTTGATGGAGGCAAAGCGGCAGTGGCCGGATTAAAAGAAGATTGGTGGTTCGGAATTTCACCTGAAGGATTCGGTACCGTTGCCATGGTTGTTAATTTCATTATTTCTTTAGTAATTTCTAAATTTACACCTGCACCTCCTCAAGAGGTTCAGGATATCGTTGAAGATATACGTATCCCAATGGGAGCAAAAGAAGCAACACATCATTAATTTAAAAAATTTATGGTTTTGTCGATTGATTGATGTTATAAGTAGAAAAAATAATTGAATATCTTTTGATTGTATTAATTTAGAAACATATAAATTTGATTGACAATCATTTTTGGACGAATTTTTAAAAAATAAAAAATGAGTAATTATCACGTAAAACATTTAGAAGAATACTATCAGGTATATAGAAAATCAGTTAGAAGTCCCGAAAGTTTTTGGGAAGAAGTTGCTGAGGAACATTTTATTTGGCGAAAACGATGGGATAAGGTATTGAGTTGGGACTTTGAAAAACCTGAAGTGAAATGGTTCGAAGGAGCTAAATTGAATATTACCGAAAATTGCATTGACAGACATTTAAGAATTCGAGGGGATAAAACAGCTATTTTGTTCGAACCCAATGATATAAATGAAGAACCGGAACATATTACATACCAGAAATTATATGAAAGAGTTAATCAATTTGCAAATGTATTAAAGGAGCAAGGTATTCAAAAAGGAGATAGAATTTGCATATATCTGCCCATGATTCCGGAATTGGCAATTTCTGTTTTGGCATGCGCCAGGATTGGTGCGATTCATTCGGTTGTATTTGCAGGTTTTTCAGCAACAGCACTTTCAACCAGAATCAATGATAGCGATTGCAACATGGTAATCACTTCTGATGGATCCTTTAGAGGGGCAAAAACAATCGACTTAAAAGGAATTGTAGATGAAGCTCTTGAAGATTGCCCTGGAGTTAAATCGGTATTGGTTGCAAAAAGAATCCATTCAGAAATTGAGATGAAGGAAGATCGTGATAAATGGTTACAACCTTTGTTAGATGCTGCTTCCACTGAATGTGAGCCGGAAATTATGGATGCTGAAGATCCCTTATTTATATTATATACATCGGGTTCAACAGGAAAGCCGAAAGGAATGGTTCATACTACAGCAGGATATATGGTGAATACTGCTTATACCTTTAAAAATGTATTTCAATATAGAGAAAATGATGTGTATTGGTGTACTGCCGACATAGGTTGGATAACCGGCCACAGCTATATTGTTTACGGACCTTTGGCAAATGGAGCAACTACGGTTTTGTTTGAAGGTGTTCCAAGTTATCCTGATTTTGGTCGATTTTGGGAAATTGTTGAAAAACACAAGGTTACTCAATTCTACACAGCTCCTACGGCAATCCGAGCTCTTGCAAAAGAAAATTTGGATTATGTAGAAAAATACGATCTATCATCATTAAAAATATTAGGATCTGTGGGAGAACCGATTAATGAAGAAGCTTGGCATTGGTATAATGACAATGTTGGTAAAAGAAAAAGCCCTATTGTAGATACCTGGTGGCAAACTGAAACAGGAGGAATCATGATTTCTCCAATTCCTTATTCAACACCAACGAAGCCAACTTATGCTACGCTACCTTTACCTGGAATCCAACCCTGCTTAATGGACGAAAATGGAAAGGAAATAACGGGAAATCAAGTTGATGGGCGTTTATGTATAAAATTTCCTTGGCCATCTATGGCAAGAACAATATGGGGTGATCATGAACGATATAGAGACACTTATTTTACGGCTTACAAAAATCAATATTTTACAGGCGATGGAGCTTTACGGGATGAAGTAGGATATTATAGAATAACCGGTAGAGTTGATGATGTTATTATTGTTTCTGGGCATAATTTAGGAACGGCACCTATTGAAGACGCCATCAATGAGCATCCTGCTGTCGCGGAATCTGCTGTTGTAGGTTTCCCTCATGATATCAAAGGAAACGCTCTTTATGGTTATGTAACTTTAAAAGAAAGTGGAGAATCCAGGGTTCATGATAATTTAAGAAAAGAGATAAATCAAATAATTACTGAACATATTGGGCCCATAGCCAAACTAAACAAAATTCAATTTACAAGTGGTTTACCTAAAACAAGAAGTGGTAAAATTATGCGAAGAATTTTGCGAAAAATTGCTGGAAATGACACTAGTAATTTAGGTGACACCAGTACCTTATTAAACCCAGAAGTTGTACAGGAAATAATGGATAATGTAGTTTGATCTTTTTAAATGTTGATAGAAACAATCATTAAAATATTTAAAAGAGATTTGAATAAACTTAAATCTGAGATTAAATCTTATAAAGATGAAGATAATTTATGGCTTGTAGATAAGGAAATTCGGAATTGTGCTGGGAATTTATGTCTACACTTGATAGGCAATCTTAATACTTATATAGGAGCAGATATGGGAAATACAGGTTATATTAGAAAAAGGGATCTTGAATTCTCTCTTAAAAATGTTCCAAGAGAAGAATTAATTAGCAAAATCGATGAGGTAATCATAATTGTTGAAACTGCATTAATGAAATTAACTGTAGAAGATTTACAAAAAGAATCTTCTCGAAGGGTATTGGAGGAAAAAATGACTACAGAATATTTTCTAGTACATTTAACCACCCACTTGTCTTATCATCTGGGGCAGATCAATTATCATCGACGATTATTGGATTGATCCAATTTAACTATTGATATCTAAAGACTAAAGATAATGAGAATTGAAAAATCAACTTTACAATTTTTAAAAGAATTAAAGAAAAATAATAATCGGGAGTGGTTTAATGAGCATAAGCCCGAATTTAAAATTGTACAGACTCAGGCAAAGGAATTTTATCATGCCATTATGGATGATTTAAATAAACAAGATGAGGTTGAAAATTTTAAGTTATTCAGAATTTACAGAGATGTTAGATTTTCCAAAGATAAAACACCTTATCAGCCACATTTTGCAGGTTCTTTTTCTAGAAGTGGTAAGGAATTGAGAGGTGGATATTATTTAAGACTCCGGCCAGGAGAATCGTTTTTAGCGGGAGGGTTTTGGGCGCCAAATAAAGAAGACTTATTTAGAATAAGAAAGGAGTTTGAATATGATGGTAAAGAAATCCGTAAGATAATATCAGAGGAAAAATTTGTTTCCGTTTTCGGAGGTACATTGGAAGGGGAAGAATTAAAAACTGCACCCAGAGGTTTTGACAAAGAACATCCCAATCTCGACTTGATTAGAAAAAAGGGGTTTATTGCTGTTCGTAGATTTACAGATAAAGAAATTCTGGATCCCGAATTTTTAAGCGTTGTAGAGGATAGTTTTTTGGCACTTCGACCTTTTTTCAATTATATGAGCGAAGTGTTAACTACCAATTTAAATGGGGAATCAATCATAGATTAATTAATGTAATTATTTAAGTAGTTAATTTAAATATTTACAATCAAAATATATAGAGATTAATTGTATTGCTCACATTGTTGATGGGGCTTATAAATCTCTTTTTTCAAGTATTTTATATGAGGAATATATAAAAATTGCCGTCCAAACTAAAGTGATTGCAATTTGATACCAATGAACCGAAAAATCTTTAGACAAATCTTCTCCAATTTGTTTGGCAACACTTTGTACCGCACTTAATCTGGTAAATGGTTCTTTTATCAAATTGGACATGGATTCTAAAGGAAAAAACTGCATAATTTCTCCAACATCAGAACTATCACCATCTCTAAATCTCCAATGTAAGTACCCCTTGATCATACTTTCGCCAATGAACCAAATTACCAAAGCACCAACTGCAAAAGCTGATCGTTTTATCAAGATACCAACAAATAAGCCAAATGAGAAGAAACCAACCAATTTAATGAAGAAGGCCACAAGATAACCCAAATCAGAAAAGACAATTGAAAACTCATCGTAATCTGAATAAATATATCCCAGGATTAAAGAAGTAACAAATACAAAAACAGTTGAAATCAACGCAAAAACAATAACAGTATAAAATTTAGTAAGAATAAATTCCTTCTTACTCAAACCATCGATCAAATTTTGCTTTAATGTCCTGTTTGTATATTCATTGGCCATCATTGAAACAATAACCAACAGTAGAAAAAATTTAAATATTGAAGCTACAAAGGTGTTAAAATGCCATATGTATGGAAAATTAAAAATTCCTTGTTCTGCCAGATGAAATTTTATGGGTCCAATATCAAATTTTACGGCAGCAATTAAGGCAATAGAGGTCAATAGTGCAAAATAAATGATGCTTAAAACCTTACTAGCCCTATTATGTTTTAATTTGTGAAATTCTATATTTAATAATCGTAACATTATGATTTGTCGTTATTGGTTAGAGTAAGGAATTGCTGTTCTAGACTGGGTTTACGTTTTACTAAATGTGTTAATATAGTTTTGTTTTTAAATAAATAACTATTTATTTCAGAAGCACTTATAGGTTTATTCAGGGTAGCAATGATTATATCGTGATCTTCTTTTACCAACTCAATCCCATCAAAAATTGAAAGTAATTCTTTTAATGTTTCTTTGTTTGATTCTACTTTCAATTCAAACAACCCATGTGAAGAAGTCATTTCATCAACACTACCCGAATATATTTTCTTCCCTTCCTGTAATATAACCACGTGGGAACATACTTTTTCAACTTCATCTAATAAATGTGAAGCCAATAAAATAGTAGTACCGTTGCTTGCAATTTCTTTAATTATTTGCCTAATCTCGTGGATTCCTTGAGGATCT
>JAUXGV010000255.1 GCA_030621915.1 Flavobacteriaceae bacterium | reverse complement strand
TTTGGCAGAATGCCTTGAATAATACTTCTTGAAAGTTCCTTGTCAATATCCAGATTACTTTCAATTACTGTAATTGCCTGTGATAGAACAACTCTATTTCCATCTAAAATTCCCTGAATATATTGGTTGCCCTTTAATCTGCCTTTAGGTTTGTAGTCTTTCATACGAACAATGAATTATCAATTGAATAATTAAAATTTCATTATAAATATATGAATAATTCAGAGTTTATTATCCAAGGATTACATAGAATCTAACAAATTGCGCTTACAATTATGCTGATAAATTAAATTCTTCAATCTATCTTCTATCTCCAAAGATACGAAGCAAGAAAAGGAATAAATTTATAAAATCAAGATAAAGTGTTAGAGCTCCCATAATGGCAAGCTTTTCCAAGCTTTCTCCATTTTCAAATCCTCTTGCACCAATTTCTTTTAATTTTTGTGTGTCATAAGCTGTTAATCCTACAAATATGGCTACTCCTAAATAAGTAATAATCCACCCCATCATTTCACTTTGAAAAAAGAAATTAACAACGGAAGCAATGATAATACCAATCAAGGCCATAAATGCCAAATTACCAATACTTGTCAAATCTCTTTTGGTATAATAACCATATAAGCTCATCACTCCAAAGGTTCCTGCTGTGATATAAAATGTTGATGAAATTGAACCTAATGTATAAACTAAAAATATAGCAGACAAGGTCAAACCGTTAAGAACAGCGTACAACATAAACAATGCAATTGCCGAGGTCTGACTTAGTTTTTGAATAGATCTTGAAATGTATACAACCAACAACAATTCGCCTATGATCAATCCGTAAAATACAATTTTCGAGCTAAAGATAATGTTAGTCATTTGGGTGGAAGAAGCTGTATAGTATGCCACTAATCCTGTAGCAAAAAGCGCTAAAGCCATCCAATTATAAACCCTTGTCAGGTATATAGATGTACTACTTTTTATTCCTAATCCTGTATTCTGATGTGCTGTGACTTTATTTTCCATTTATTCTTTATAAATTTTTAAAGCGTCAAATATAAGAAACATTAACAATAGAATTTATTAAAATTTGATTATTCAATTGTAACTGAATATTTCAAAAATCTTTTTTTCTCAATTTCAAATTGATTCGCCATACGGGCAATAATACCCATATCGACATCACAATAAATGAAGTGATCATTCCTAAATTTGTTCCAAAGAATTTTTTAAAAACTGCTCCCGTATAACCTAATAGAGCCGAAATATCCAATTCCAATAAAATAAGAATCCTCGACAAGTCAATCGGATTAAACATAGTAGCTATTAGTGAAAATTTATCTAAGGGGTATTCATTAAACACCACCAATGAGATTAAGAATAATCCATCATAAATAACCGCCAGAAATAACCACATCAAAATGGCGTATCCAAAGCCTTTAATTTTATTAACATTAGAAAGAGCTATATTAAATGCCAGTGCAACAAAAATGAAATTCAAAAATGAACCCACAACTAACAGTAAGCCAAAGTCTAAAATTGCAGTAGACTTAAATAAACCATATAGTAAAAATGGAATTCCCAAACCAAGAGTCAAACTGAGGGTTAAGGAAATAGCTATTCCCAAATATTGACCCATAAATATTTTACTACGTTTTATGGGTTGAGCCAATAATAATTCAGTGAATTCCTTAGAGTTATAGTAATACATAACTCCAAAAATAGTTCCAATTAATGGTGTTAAAACTATAATAATATTAAGCAAAGTGATAATCGCTTTATTGATATCATTATTTAAAAATAGCAATACAAATCCTAATGCTAAATAGAACGTAAAATATACGTAACTCCAACGGCTACGCATCAAATCGAAAAAACTATATTTTAATATTTTAAACATTACTTTTTGTCATTAAATTAGCAATTGCATGTTCCAAATCTGTTTGATTGGTTTGTGATTTTAATTGCTCAATACCACCTTTAAAATAAATCTCACCATCTAGCAAGAAAACTATTTCATCAGCAACTTCTTCAACAAAACTCATGATATGAGTAGTTATCAAAATTGTTTTACCATTTGCCTTTTCTTTTTGAATGATTTGTTTTAATGAAATTAGAGAAATAGGATCCAATCCGGTAGTTGGTTCATCCAATATGATCAATTCGCTGTCAAACATAAAAGTCAAAATAATATTTACTTTTTGTTTGGTACCCCCCGACAAATTACCCAATTTTTTATCTAAAAATGGCTCCAAAGAAAAAAGGTTAATTAAATCTTCATCTTTAGCCTCCTTAGGTCTCAGATTTTTAACCATGGCAATCAATTCTTTCACGGTTAGATTTGAAGGAAAATTTGCAATCTGAGGAAGATAATTTATTTGATTGCGATAATCCCATTTA
>JAUXGV010000047.1 GCA_030621915.1 Flavobacteriaceae bacterium | reverse complement strand
ATTAACCTGGGAAGTATCCGGTGGCGGAGTTGATCAAGGACCTGTCATTATTGATGATCCTACCTTTGATTTGACAGGAAATACGGGAGCTACAATTACAATAACAAGCGACCAGGGATTTTCGGGATTAACAGTATTGGATTTTTTACATGATTTTCCACCGGGAGCCTTGATAAGTACAATAGACGTGAGTAATGGAACAGACTTAACAACTCTAAATACGAGATTTAATCAATTAACAAGTTTGGATGTAAGCACCAATATCTTGTTAACAGATTTGATCATCAGAGGCTATCAGCAAATTCCTGATCAAGCTTTTGTTACCACCAATAATACAGCTTTAACCTTTATTCAGGCTGATGCCACAGGAATCAATTCATTTGATTTTTCCACCAATACCCTTTTAACAGATGTTCAGGTAGATGGGGCTCGATTGACATCAGCAGTGTTGGATCAAATCGTAATAGATTTAGACAGTCATGGCTTAATTAATGGTAATTTAGAGATACTCAATCAGCAAACGGGAGACGTATTGACTGCGGCTGCCTCAACGGCTTATGCAAGTTTGATTTCAAAAGGCTGGACCATAGATGCCTCAGCACCACCAGTACCTAGTGTAGAAACAATTACGCTTTTTACTACTTCAGTAAGTTCTACTTGGTCACCCAATTTGGTGGTTAATTCAGGAACTACTTTAACTTGGGAAGTAACTGGTGGCGGAGTTGATCAAGGACCTGTTCTAATTGATGATCCTACCTTTGATTTAACAGGTAATACAGGAGCTGTGATTACCATTACCAGTGATCAGGGCTTTTCGGGCTTAACGGTATTAGATTTTTATCATGATTTTCCTACGGGTGCCTTGATTAATGCTATTGATTTAGCCAATGGAACTGATCTGACCACTTTAAACACAAGATACAATCAGTTAGTAAGCTTAGATATAAGTACCAATACTTTATTGACAGATTTGATTATCAGAGGTTATCAACAAATTCCAGATCAAGCTTTTGTTACAACTAATAATACTGCTTTGACTTTTATTCAAGCAGATAATACAGGAATTAATTCTGTTGATTTATCTTCCAATACCTTGTTAACTGATGTTCAGTTTGATGGTGCAAGATTAACATCTTCAATATTGGATCAAATATTGATTGATTTAGATAACCATGGATTGATTAATGGTAATATTGAGATCATGAATCAACAAACCGGTGATGAAATTACAATTATTGCGCTTGCTGCATATAATAGTTTGATTTCAAAGGGATGGACCCTAGATGTTCCGGCTCCGACGCCAGCACCAGGGCCTGAAATAAATATAACAGGTAATGCAATTTCTATTGTAAGTAACAATACACCTATTATTGCGGATGATACTGACTTTGGACAAGTTGCTATTGGTTCTTCGGTTACGCATACTTTTACTATCGAGAATTTAGGGGATCAACCCTTGACTATTACAGGTATTTTTGGAGTTACGCCACCACCTTATGAAATTACATTAGCACCGAGTTCACCTATTGCCTCAGCAACTAGTACAACTTTTGAAGTAACTTATACGCCAACACTCATTAGTGCGGGACAAAATGTTCAACTTGTAATTTTAAATAATGACGGGGATGAGAATCCATTTTTATTGAATTTAACGGGTGAAGGTATAGCCGTACCAACAAATGAAATCATAGATGTACTTGGTAATGGAATTTCAATTGCAAATGGTGATTTAACACCAGATGTAGCCGATGATACTGATTTCGGATCTGTTCAAAATGGATTGTCAAAAACAAATACCTTTACCATTGAAAATGATGGGACTGACCCATTGGCTATTACAAGTATTGGTTTTGTAGTAGGGTCGAATAGCGAATTTACTATTGATAATGAATCTCAAGCAGTTCCCGGTGTTATAGCTCCCGGAGCAAGTATGACTTTTGATATAATTTTCATACCTGGCGTTACAGGATCCTATGGAGCCATAGTTGAAATTATAAATTCAGATACGGATCAAACCCCGTTCCAATATGCGATTGAAGGGGAAGGAGCCGATATTGTTGTTGGTGGAAACATAATGATTACTCAGTATTATAGTGGGTTTGATGTAGATGATAAATGGATTGAGATTAAAAATATTTCGGGCGGTATATTAGATCCAGTTGATCAACAATACTATCTAGCAATGTATGATCAAGATGATGTGCCACAAATTAATTCAATATCACCAACTTTTAATATTGCTATACCCTTAATGCAACCTGACGAAGTGTTATTATACAGAAACCCTAATATTCCTGCATTACCAGATGGGTCTAATATAGGAGGAGCTACTCAATATTCAACTGATGTGTGTACTTTTGATGGAAATGATGTCATTTTAATTTCAACTACAAATGATATTACCTGTTATGGCAATAGGCAGGATGTTATTGGGGATGACACTGGTACTTGGGGAGATGATCGATGCTATATTAAAGGTAGTTGTGCTTCAGAAACAGCTCATTCGGATTTTTTAGCTTCAGATTGGATCAGGGTATTGTTGGTTGATGTAGATAATGCTGAATCTGACAGGAATCTGGCTTTGGGAACTCAAGTTATTGGACCTACTGAATTTGATGGTTCAAGTTGGTCTAATTTAGAACCTGATCAATCAAGAGAAGTTGTGTTTACACAATCATTTTCAGATGCTAGTCAATCCATAGAGGCCTGTAATATTACGATTAATTCTGGGGTGAATATTGTATTCGATTCCAACGGAGCAACAAATAATAGTATTATAGATTATGGAGATTTGATAGTTAATGGTAGTCTGATTATTGGGGACACCGAATCTTTGGTAACAGTTGATCCTAACGCAAGTTTAGGTGTTATTACAAAAATTGAAAAATCAACTTTATTAAATGACATCAATGATGCAACTTACTGGTCTTCACCAGTTTCCGGATCAAATGTTAACACTATATTTTCAGGGGTTAATCCAAACAGAATATTTGAATTGAATCCTCCCAATGTCAATCCAATTTATGCAGGAACTGAATATGAATTTTGGTTTGTTGCATCAGGTTCAATGGCAGAGGCAAAAGGTTATTCTGCTGAAGGAAGTTCTGTAGGGGTACAAACATTGACTTTTACAGGAGTGCCTAATAATGGAAATTATACGAGAGAATTATATTATAAAGGATCCCCTGATGGAATAGATGAAAGTGAAAATTTTAATTTTATAGGAAATCCCTACCCAACAGCGATTGATATAGAAAAGTTTTTATTGAATAACAATGCTGCAAATGAAATTTATTTATGGACACATGCAACTCCCATTTCAGGAGGTCAATTTAATCCAGCTGATTATGTAATATATAATCTTGCAGGTGGTTCTTCACCAGGTGTAACTAATAATATTGGATCTTCTCAGGGATTTATGCTTCGGTCTATAGTAGATGCTTTTGTTTTATTTTCGAATGATTTTAAATTAGCAGGTCAAAATGATCAATTTTATAAATCTGGTTTAAATAAAAACGGCATTGATCAAGATGAAAATGATAGATTTTGGTTAAGGATGACCGATACAAATGGGGTTGAAGATGATATGTTAATCGCATTTTTAGATGAATCAACAGACGCATTGGATTTTAGGTATGATTCTTATTATATTAATACCGATAAAAATATAAATTTTTATTCTCAGATAAATACTGATAAATTGACAATACAAAGTTTAAGTTCCTTTAGTACGGACAAAACCATTCCATTAGGATTTGACGCAAAAATTACTGGTGATTTAAAAATTAGTATTGCCAAGTCTGAAGGTGCTCTAAAAGATTCAAAAGTATATTTGGTAGATAATCTCTTACAAGTTACTCATGATTTAAAAAAATCTGATTATAAGTATAATCAATCAATAACAGGTGAGTTTCCTAATAGGTTTTCACTATTATTTGCTAACTCGGGTTCCGTTTTAGGTGTTGATGATATTATTGGAAAAGATGATTTCATAATTTCCAATATTTCTGAAGGCCTTAAATTTAGATCGAGTCAGGATGTAAAATCAGTTAGAGTTTATGATATGTTGGGTAGAAAATTAATTGATGATCAACCAAATGCTAGGTCATTTGAATTGAGAACGAAAAACATTTTACCTGGAACTATTTTGATCATTGAAGCGACATTTGATAACGGTTCTATGATTAATAAAAAGACGATTAAATATTAGAGATTATAATAAACTGATAAGTTTGACAAATATAAAGCACCATTTTAAAATGGTGCTTTTTTTTATGCTTTGTGTTGAAGAATATTCTATAAATTATAAAGAATTTAATCCTTCTTCTCCGCCTCAGGCGGATTCGGCGGACGAGAAGATATGGTTTAATTCTCCGCCAAAGGCGGATCGGAAAATCAGGATGTTTGCATAGCAAACTCAATTTAATACCTCGTATGCCTGCCTGACTGCAGTCAGGCTTGCATCGAGGTAGTTTATTCCGAGATTAATCTTTAAATATTGACTTTTTTATCTAAATTTATTTTCGTAATAGCTTTCGAGTTCCTATATTAACTCCCTCTATAAATGTACTTTAACTCCATTTTCTAATGTAATTTCATTATAGATTTTAAATATCCTTATTCAGGAAATCTGCCTTTGATAAATTTTATTTGCCCGTTATGATTCGACTCATGTTCACAAACATGAAACCATTTACAATAATTATTGGTGGGTTTATTTTCAAAAAATGATTCTGATTTCATGATCCAGTCATCATCTCTTTTGGCAAATTCTTTTTCTGTCACTTCTCTTACCTCAGCAAGTTTAGCTAGATAATAGTCAATGTCATAGCCTTTAATTAGTTCCCTGCCCTTTTCGCCCAAATTCATTGGAACATCCCATTCTTTACTGGTTTCCGTATTCCATGAACCCCATTTCATTTCGTTAAAGGTATTTAATTGGTAATATTTTTCTGTAGCTGCCAGATGTAATAACATAGCGCCAATAGAGTTGGATTTGTCGTCAATTTGAAAATCCAGTTGTTTCTGAGTTAAATCCTTTACCTGTCTCACAACCCAGGCTCTCATCATGGTCATAGTTGACAATAAGGTACCTATTTGTGCAGAATACCCCTCTTGCGGTCCAATTAGATACATATTATCGGAAGCGGGAAAAGCTGTTGGCTGAGCCATATGGATTATAGGGGCAGAAACGAGACCAACGGTTAAAAAGGCAGATTGTTTGATAAAACTTCTTCTGGGCGGTTTGGCATAATTTTTCAAAATGGTTTGATTTAGAGTTTATAAATTATTTTAGAACTCTAAGATAATCAAAGTGATTGGTTTAAATATTCGAATTTGAGAAAAATTGGAGTCGTTCAAAAACGACTTGTTGAAAAATAATAATTGAATACTCATACTCGATATAAATATCTCAAAACTCTATGGACAACATTTGATGTATACTTCTAAAGCCATTTTTTTGAATAGCTTTTAAAGAACCAATATTATCCTTTTCACAGGAACAAACCGGATCTCTATTCCACTCGATGGCCTTTGTCTTTGCCGCTCCCAACAAATAAGTACCTATACCCTTTCTTCTATGCTCAGGTGAAACTACCATTCCAATATTAGCAACCTTAAAATTACTTTCACTTTTTCTAACTTCGAATGTACCTATAATCTGCTGGTTATTATCGAGAATAAAAAATTCACTTTTTTCAATTAAATTTGAAACATATCCTGTCAACCATTCTTTAGGAGCTCCCATGCTTAAATGACAAAATTCTACTACCAAATCCAAATCTTTATTTTGAGCCAGTCTTGGTTTTTCCACCCTATCTATGGGTTCTATTTTTATAAAATCACCAAACAAATAGGTATCCACTTTTACTGATTTTTGAAATTGCATTGCCAAAGAACAATATATAGGGTTATTTGTGCCAATGATCCCTTTTGTAATATCTTGCTCATCAATAAACTGTTGGAAAATAGATACTCCTTCTTGCAACCAGTATGGTAATATAAAAAATTGTAACAAGCAATTTTCATCATTAATACAAGCATAACCAATTTGCTGACCTTCATCTTTTATATTCCAATGCTGTGCATAATTCATAAAAGATTCCCACATATCATCCTGTGGTGCTACTAGGCTTTTCAACCAATGAGCTTTTAATTGATCCATTTCGGTTGAATGATCACTTTTATGGAAATTATATTTTTTTAGCCGGATTGACATAGATTCTGATTTGGGATAAATGAGATAAAATAATTTTTAATCGTGTAATTGAGAGAGGTAATTACACTGGATAAAGATAATGTTTTTCTATTATTACCGTAAATAACTTATTTATAAATATTGCCCTGAAATACTCTAAATCGAACAAATTTGTTTATAAAATGAACCAATAGTTCATTTTAAGATTATAGCTCGGAGTATTTAAACCGATATCCCAATAATGTCTTTAATTTATTACTATTTACAATTTTATAGAAATTAGTAGAATTTTCATTAAACATTGGCTCTTCTTTACCTAATTCAACCATTTGTCGTTTATAAAAATCTCTTCTAACCGGATGGGAATCTGTACACGCATTCAAAGTTTCCCCCCAAATATTCTGAATAATAATTTGTTTAATTATTTGGATACAATCATCTCTGTGGATTAAGTTTATATATCCCTGCGGATTTTCAATTTTATTTCCTGGCTTTATAAAATTACCCGGCTTTCTATCATATCCATACAGGCCGCCAAAACGAAGTATTGTTGTTTCAAATGCAGCATTAGATTTGAATAACGTTTCTATATCTGTTAGATCGGATTTCTTAACTGGACTTTCTTCTGTTACAATTTTATTTGAGTTTACATAAACTGAAGTAGAACTTATAAATAGCACCTTTTTTATATTAGATACTTTAATCCTTGAAATAAATTTTTTAAAATCATCTATGTTTTTAGAAGGAATATTAACTATTAAAACATCGGAATGTAAAAATTCAGAAATTTTAGCATCAACACCGTTCAAATGAATAAAGTAAGGAACAATACCCTTTGATTTTAATCTCGATAATTTGCTTTTGGAGGTGGTAGATCCCTTTATAATAAAGCCTTTGTTTATTAAATGAACCGCAAGAGGAAAACCAAGCCAGCCACAACCCAATATGCTTATTTTTGATTTCAATATTTAATTTTAAAGGATTGAATGAATCTCAAAATCTAAGAATTATATATTTTATTTTAATGCCCATTGAACTGCTTTTTCAGCATGAATTTTAGTAGTATTAAAAATTGGAACTCTGGCATCATTATCAGAGATTAACAAAGGAATTTCAGTACAGCCCAATATGACACCTTCTGCTCCGGCTTCAATCAAGTCATCTATAATTTTCTTATATTTTACCTTGGATGCCAGATTGATAATTCCACGAACCAATTCATTATAAATAATATCATGAATTTGATTTCTTTCTTCTTGATTTGGGACAATGACATCAATTCCAAAATCATTTGATAATATATTCTTGTAAAAATCCCTTTCCATGGTAAATTTAGTTCCTAACAAGGCTACTTTTGAAATAGAATGTTTAGCTATTTTCTCACCTGTGGCCTCTGCAATATGTAAACAGGGAATATTTGTGTTTTGAACAATGGCTTCATAACACAAATGCATTGTATTGGCACAAACCAATATAATATCTGCTCCTGCATCTTCCAATTGAATAGCAGATCTTACCATTATTTTGTTCAATGATTCCCAATCATCATTTGCCTGCAGCTCGGCTATCTCAGCAAAATCAACTGAATTCAATATACATTTAGCCGAATGAAACCCACCGAGCTGTAACTTCACTTTATTATTGATAAATTCATAATACAAAAGAGATGATTCCCAACTCATGCCTCCTATTAATCCAATGGTCTTCATTAATGTTCAATTTTCAAGGGTTTTTCCACTATTACATAGTCAATTCCATATTTGTTATACAATTTATCTGTTTTTATCATTCCAAATTTTCCATAAAAGTCGGCTTTATTTACTCGAGAGTTACACCAAATAGATAGCACATTTAAGGTTTCAACTTTTTCAAATAAAAAATTCAACAATTGAGTTCCATAACCTTTTCCCTGTTCTTCAACTTCAGTTGCCAATTTCCTGAACTGTGCCTTATTTTCGATAATAAACAAAGACACTACGGAGACCAATTTTTTATTTACAAACAAACCATAATGCAACCCTTCATCATCTTTGGGTAATTTTATCGTTTCAAAAGGATGATCAGGGTACATAATTTTGTGACGCATAGGCCAAACTTCTTGTTTAGAGATTCTATTAATTTTTATATTCATTTTAGTTTTTGATTAACACTAATCTTAGAAGGAATATTATTATTAGTAAATCAATACATTTAAATGGGCAATTTTCTTTTAAGTTCTTCAATAATATTAAATACAGCCGGACATATTTCAGTGTTTTTTAAAGTCAAAGAGGTAAGTTGAATAAATTTTTTACGGTTGGTATGCGGATATTCCCTACATGCTTTGGGACGCACATCATAAATAAAGCAAGAATTATCACTGTCTAAAAAAGTACACGGAACACTTTTTAATACCATAAAATCATCTGAATCTCTATCCAAATATTGCTCTATGAACTTGTGCTCCTTTATTTTTAAATATTTCGAAATCCGAAAAATATCTTTATCTGTAAAAATCGGACTTGATGTTTTACAGCAATTGGCACATTGCAGACAATCTGTTTTTTCAAATTCCTTTTCATGTAAATCTTGCATTACCAAATCCAACCTTTTCGGGTTCTTTTTTTTTAGCTTTGAGAAATATTTTTTATTCTCGCCATGTTTTTCAGCAGAAAGTTTAGGTAAATTTTTTAAAATATGATCCATTTTAAATTTTTGAATTATCAAATTTAACATATATTATTTATTATCAGTTGAATTTAGCTATTTTTGCACCTCAATTTTTTATTTCAGATGAATATTCAAAACACCATTGAAAACTCAGTAAAAAATGCATTTAAAAGTATTTATAATGCAAATATTGAATCCGTAGAATTTCAAGCTACACGTAAAGATTTTGAAGGAGATATTACGATTGTAGTTTTTGCCTTTTTGAGAATAGTGAAGGGAAACCCTGTAGAAATTGGAACGAAAATAGGCGAATATTTAAAGGAAAATGTAGTGGAAATTTCTGATTTCAATGTGGTTAAAGGATTTTTAAATCTTGTGCTAGATGATAAAACTTTTATTTCAAGTTTTAATTCGATGACAACTGATGCAAATTTTGGAATTTTAGATCCTAAACCAAATGAAAAAGCAGTTATGGTTGAATATTCTTCACCCAATACCAACAAGCCATTACATTTAGGACATATTCGAAATAATTTATTGGGATTTTCTGTTTCTAAAATTATTGAAGCCTCAGGTAAAAAAGTTTATAAAACACAAATTATTAATGATAGGGGAATTCATATTTGCAAAAGTATGCTGGCGTGGAAAAAATTTGGTCATGGGAAAACTCCAGAAAATACGGGCTTAAAAGGTGATAAATTGGTTGGAAATTATTATGTGAAATTCGATCAGGAATATAAAAAAGAAATTATTGAATTGGTAGCATCCGGAATGAATGAGAAGGATGCTAAAAAAGAGGCACCCATCTTATTGGAAGCACAGAATATGCTGTTAAAATGGGAGTCAGGAGATGAAAAAGTGATTGAACTTTGGAAAATGATGAACCAATGGGTTTATGATGGGTTTGATATTACCTATCAAAATTTAGGAGTAGATTTTGATAAAAATTATTATGAAAGCAACACCTATTTATTAGGGAAAGATGTAGTTGCTGATGGGCTTAACAGAAATGTTTTTTTTAAGAAAAAGGATGGTTCGGTTTGGATTGATCTTACCAATGAAGGCTTGGATGAAAAAATTGTTTTAAGAGCAGATGGCACAGCGGTTTATATGACTCAAGATATAGGAACAGCCATAGAACGATTTAAGGATTATGACCTTGACGCTTTAACTTATACCGTTGGAAATGAGCAAGATTATCATTTTAAAGTCTTATTTTTAATATTGAAAAAACTTGGATTTGAATGGGCCGATCATTTATCTCATCTATCCTATGGGATGGTTGACTTACCTCAGGGAAAAATGAAATCCAGAGAAGGTACCGTTGTGGATGCAGATGATTTGATGCAGGAAATGACCAATACGGCACGAACAATTTCTCAGGAATTGGGAAAATTGGAATCTTATTCAACTGATGAAAAAGAAAAGCTCTACAAAATGATTGGTCTGGGAGCATTAAAATATTATATATTAAAAGTTGATCCTAAAAAAAGAATTTTGTTCAATCCAGAAGAGTCCATCGATTTCAATGGCAATACGGGTCCTTTTATTCAATACACCTATGCACGAATTCAGTCAATAATAAGAAAAGCTAATTTTAATTTTAACGATAAAATAATCGATATATCATTGCACCCTAAGGAAAAGGCACTCATAAAACAGCTTCAAAATTTTCCAAATATAATTAATGTTTCTGCAGAAAATTTAAGTCCTGCATTGATAGCAAATTATACTTATGAACTTGTTAAAGATTATAATTCATTCTACCAAAGCGTTCCAATTTTGGGATCTGTAAATGAAAATGAAAAAATATTCAGAACTCAAATTTCTCAAAAAGTGGGAGATACTATAAAATTGTCATTCAGCCTTTTAGGAATTGAAGTTCCCGACAGAATGTAAATTAACTATTTATTATAATTAAACCAGTTTTGATTTAAATTAAAATTTGTTAACTTCGTTGATTATAATACACTTAATTCTAGTGTATTTTTTATTTTATACAATAAAATGAGCAGATATAATTTTTCTAGCCAAAAATTATGATAAAAAAAGAATAGCAAGTTTTTATAAAAAACAATTAATATTAGCACATGAAAAAAAATAGATTATTATTTTCCCTCGCATTAATCTTATTTTCAATGATAGCCCAAGCTCAATTAATTATGATTGACAGTGAGACTGGAGAATACAATTATGAAGAAGTTATTGACGTTACCGGAATAACTAAACAGGAGGTTCTAAACCGGGCGAAAGCATGGTTAAATATATATTATAAAACCAATGATTCGATAAATGATAATGGTTCGGATGTTCATAAAACTGCCTCGAATGATTTTGTTTTTAAACTTATTCAAAAAGATATAAGTATGAAAATCTTTTTTGATATTGAAATCAAAACAAAAGACAACAAGTATAAATACGAATTTTCCAATTTTGAAGTGGGTAAAAAAGTTAGAGATGAAATTGACGCAATGAGTTTAAGTGTTTATATCAATCGTTTTCCTGAAAAATATCAAATTCTAATTGAAGAGCCTATTGACAGTGAAATTATGACTGCCATCTCCAGCCTGAAATATTATGTTCAAAATGGGGTATTGGAAAATATTGAAGACGACTGGTAGCCTTACAATAAGTCAATTACTCTTTCTAAGGCCATGCCTCTGGATGCTTTGATTAAAATAATAGCGTTCGAAAACTGATAAGACTCAAAGCTATTTTTAAAATCATCAAAAGTATTAAACTGAATTATTTTTGGACTTTGAATGTCAATTTCTGAGAAAATATTGCCAATAAAATAAGTTTTGTTTATTGAGGAATTTTGGGTTAATTCAACAACTTTCTCATGCTCCTTAACGGATCCTTCTCCAACTTCAAACATATCACCCAAAATTGCTATTTTATTTTTAGCTGTTAACTGCGATAAATTTTCAATGGCAACTTCCATACTATTCGGATTGGCATTATAAGCGTCAAGGATGATCTGATTCGTCCCTTTTTTAATAATTTGTGAACGGTTATTTGTTGGAACATAATTTTCAATGGCTTCCACTATCTTATCATCAGGAATATCCATATAGCTCCCTATGGAAATGGCAGCTGCAATATTTGTAAAATTGTATTTACCAATCAATTTGCTTGTAACCAATTTATTATTAAATCTTACTTTTACAAAAGGGTTTGCCTTAATAAATTGAATGGGGAAATTAGATTTTTCCGCGCAAAAAGTAATTGTTTGCATCCCTTCAGTTTCCTTTATCTGGATGGGATCATTTGCATTAATAAATATATTTTTATCGCGTTTTTGCAAATATCTATACATCTCTGTTTTAGCTTCAATAACTCCTGTTAAGCTACCAAACCCTTCTAAATGTACTCTCCCAAAATTTGTGATATAACCAAAATCAGGATGGGCAATATTACATAGAAAATCAATTTCATCATGATGATTTGCACCCATTTCAACAACACCAATTTCGGTGTCAGGTGTCATAGATAATAGTGTTAAAGGAACTCCTATATGATTGTTCAAATTACCTTGGGTAGCAACACATTCAAATTCTTGATTTAATACCGTGTGTATCAATTCTTTTGTAGTTGTTTTACCGTTGCTGCCAGTTAATGCCACGATAGGAATATTTAATTGCTTTCTGTGATAGCTTGATAAGTCTTGTAGAGTTTTTAGACTATCATTAACTAAGATGATCCTTTCACTGGTTTGATATTTTTTTTCATCCACAATGGCATAATTAGCACCTTTTTTTAATGCAATTTCAGCATAGGTATTGCCATTAAAATTATCTCCTTTTAATGAAAAAAAAATTGAATTTTTTAGATTTGACCTGGTATTAGTAGTTATTAGATAACTTTGTTTATAAAGTTTGTAAAGTTCATTTAATTCCATCAGGTAAATGTAAAAAAAAACTCAATATCAAAATTTGATATTGAGTTTTAAAATTTATCTTTTAAATAACCAATTATTTTCTTGCTTCTTTTCTTCTTCTTGAATTTGACATGTGGCCTAGTCTATCAGTAGCACATCTAAATCCAATATAATTTGTGGCCATAAATTCTGGTAAATATCTACGCTGAGCAGGATCCAACCAAAAGGCTCTGTCTTTCCATGAACCACCTTTGTAAACTCTGGTTTGATCACTAATCAAAGTAGTTCTGGTTTTAGTATCATATTGCTGAATAATTAAACCACTTTCTCCAATTTGTCTTGGGATTTTTGGTGAATTATACATTCTTGGTTTTGCATCAAAATCATCTTCATCCTGATAATAATGTCTGGTAGATGCTAAATCACCATCCTTGCTATCAATGTTATAAGCTTTTTCGTAATTTCTACGCATAAAAGCATCACGCTCTGTAATTGGTTCATATTTTACACTTCCCGGTAAATCTCTAGGTACAATCTTACCATTATCCAAGGTGTCAAAAACAACACTATTGTTATCAACAATTACCACATTACCTTCTTTATCAATTACCTTTTTATTAAATACATTTCCTCTGAAATAACTAAAGTCATTGGCATCATTATCAATTATTGGTCTATAAACATCTGCCACCCACTCTGCAACATTTCCTGACATATCATACAATCCAAATGCATTTGGTTTATAAGCTTTAATTTGCATAGTAATATCAGCTCCATCATTACTCCATCCAGCTAAGCCACTATAATCACCTTTACCTTGTTTGAAATTGGCCATCTGATCACCCTTATATCTTCTTGATGATTCACGCGTTGAGTTACCATTCCAAGAATATTTTTTACGACCTCTGATTGAATTGTATTCTCTATTTTCAATAGCAGCCTTTGCAGCATATTCCCATTCTGCTTCTGTTGGTAATCTAAATCTCTGCGCTAAAATACCATCTGAAATTTTAACATGTCTACCTGTAAATGAACCTTTTTCTTTTTTAGAATCTTTTCCCTTTGCAGAGTAATCTCTAATTCCTTTATAGTAAATTGAAGAATCTCCTTGAAATAATGCAGTGGGGTTTGTTAAATAAGTTTCTGAGTCAAAACGGTCTGCTCCTTCAACCTTTAAAGAATCATGATCGAATAAAGTATGAAGTACTCCTTTATCAATTAATATCTTTTCATTAACTCTATCTGTTCTCCATTTACAAAATTCAGTAGCCTGTCTCCAGGAAACACCTACTACCGGATACTTTGCATAAGATGGATGACGTAAATAATTTTCTGTCAATAATTCATTGAAGCCTAAAGTATTTCTCCATACCAATGTATCAGGCAAAGCCGCTTGATAAATTTTACGATAAGTATCATCCGATGGAGGAAAAACTTTTTCTAAATATTGTAAGTATAATAAATATTCAATATTTGTAACCTCAGCTTCATCCATATAAAATGAACGTACTTGTTGTTTTACAGGTGTCGTATTCCAATCGAACATCACATCATCTTGCACACTACCCATCGTAAACGTACCACCTTCAATCAACACCATCCCAGGAGGATTAGCTTGTTGCTTATATTCAGTGTTACCTTGAAAACCACCATATTTAGGATTGTTATATTCCCATCCAGTTAATGACGATACGCTTTTATTACTTTTACCACAACTGGCTAATAATACAGCTGAGAAAATTAATAGTAATACCTTGTTATTGCTAAACTTTTTCATAATTTATTAATTGATTATTTTCTAATTAAAGACAAAAACTAATTATTTAAACTTTCTTATTCAATTATTCTTTTAAAACTTTATTTTTGCTTTCAATGCTTGTATAACGCTTGTTTGTTTTCTTTATTATATGGATCGTTCTAAAATATTTAAAATAATTCTTACCAATTTTTGATATGATTATAAAGAGATGCTTTTTTATCCTGATTTTTCTATTTAAATTCTCATTTTTATTAGCACAAAATGTTGAATTAAAAAACTATACCTTAAGCTGGAATGACAATTCCGAAATTTACTTAAACAAAGATAATAAGATTTCACTTCCTTTAGTAATAAATAACTTTTTTGATAAAAATAATATCCCTGTATATTCTTCTTCATTTAACGTTCAAAACAACTTAATAGTACAGGACTTTATCATAAAAAATGTTAAATTTTCGAGCCTGCCGTCAAATTTATCCAAAAACATTAATTATAAAGAATTACCAACAGAATTAAATACCAAATTCCATATAGGATCATCCCATAAAAAATCAATTGCAATATTGAGTCTCAACCCTTTGATAAAAGAAAATAATCAAATTAAAAAGTTAATATCTTTTACCTTGGAATATAGGCTTCAACCTGAAAATTCTACAATTCAATACAAAAGGGTACCGGTACCTGTTTATTCCGACAATTCTGTTTTATCTAATGGGTCGTGGTTCAAATTTGCTGTAGATACAACCGGCGTTTTTAAAATAGACAGAAACTTATTAAATGAAATTGGAATTGATCCTTCTAGTATAAATCCGAAAAACATTCGAATTTATGGCAATGGAGGCCACCTTTTACCCCAATTGAATAGTGATTTCAGATATGATGATTTACAGGAAAATGCTATTTATGTTGAGGGTGAAAGCGACAATCAATTTGATGATAATGATTTTGTTTTATTTTATGCCAGAGGCCCTCATTCGTGGAATGTTAATAGTTCAGATTTTAGCCTAACAAAACATCAAACCAATTTGTATAGTGATTATGCCTATTATTTTATAACCGTTGATCAGGGAGTGGGTAAAAGAATAGGCTTAGCCGCTGAAATAAATCAGCCCACCCATGAGCAAATCAATACTTTTCAAGATTTTATTTTTCATGAAACTGAAGAAACAAACCTTTTTGCCAATGGGCAACAATGGCTTGGAGAAGATTTTAGCTTTAATGAAGTCCAAAATTTCCAATTCAATTTTAATAATATTGACAATAGTGACGATCTAATTATCCGGCTGAGAGGAGTGGCAAGTTCATTCACCAATACGCAGATGAATGCAAAAGTTAACGGTCAAGATCTAATCAACTTAAAATTTAATGCTCTATCATCAACTTCATTCAATTTAGCTGTTGCAGCTGAAGAGAAAAATCAGATGAACACAAATCAAGAAATGCTTAATATTGAAATCACTTATAATAATTTTGGAAATCCTTCATCAAGAGCCTTTTTAGATTATATAGAAATATTAGGAACCAAAAAATTAATTGCCGATGGTTTTCAATTTTCATTTAGAAACATTGAGACCGCTATAGATGGAAGGATTTATGAATATAATATTCAAAATAGTTCAAATATTTATCAGATTTGGGATGTAACTGATTTTATCAATCCTGAAAAAATTATTAATCAATCTGCCGATAACAATTTTAATTTTAAATCAATTGGTGGCGAAATAAATGAATTCATAGTTCTTAATGAAAATGATTTTCTGACTCCTCTAACTATTGAAAACAATGTTGTCAATAACCAAAACCTTCATAAATTGCAAAATATTGATTATGTAATTATAACAAAGGATTATCTCAGTATTGAAGCCGAAAGATTGGCGGAATACCATCGATCTAATTCAAATCTTAATACGCTCGTTGTTCCATTAGATCAAATTTACAATGAATTTGGGTCTGGATCACCTGATATTACTGCCATAAGAGATTTTATTCGATTTCTTTATCTTAATACTTCTTCAAATGAGCCGGGATTAAAATATGTTTGCTTGTTTGGGGATTCATCTTTTGATTTTAAGGATAGAATTAATGGCAATACCAATATTGTTCCTGCCTTTCAATCATTTGAAAGTTTTAATCTTGTTACCTCATATGTAACCGATGATTATTTCGGAATGATGGACCCTAATGAAGGGGAGTTAAAAAGTTTTGACCTTCAGGATGTTGTTACTGGGCGTTATCCAGTTGGTTCTCTATTGGAAGCCAAACAAGCTATTGATAAAACTTTAAATTATTATCATGTCAATTCCTATGGAGATTGGAGGAATAATATGGCATTTGTAGCAGATGATCCCGATAGACAGAATGAATTTATTTTGCAAAAAACCGTTGACTTGATTGCAGAAGATGTCAAAGCTAACAAACCAAGTTTTAATATTAAAAAAATATACGCTGATGCGCATCAACAGGAAACATCAGCGGGTGGAGAAAGATATCCAACGGTTAATGAAGCCATTACAAATTCGATTGAAATAGGCACTCTTTTAATCAACTATTTTGGCCATGGAGGTGCTGGTGGTTGGGCAAATGAAAGAATATTGGAAATTCCACAAATTGAAAATTGGATTAATTATAATACCCTGCCATTATTTATAACGGTAACCTGTGAATTTTCAAGATTCGATAACCCTTTAAGAAAATCTGCAGGTGAATTTACGCTTTTAAATGCTCATGGTGGAGCTACAAGTATGATATCCACTACCCGTGAAATTTTTATAGGAATTGGTCAAATTTTTAATAGAAGTTTGATAAAGAATTTATTGGGATTCGAAAATGAAGATTATACAATAGGAGAAGCCCTGATGCATACCAAACATGAATTTAGCTCAGTTCAGCGATTTTTTATTTATAATTTTGGTGATCCTGCGATGAAACTTTCTCAACCAAAGCCAAATGTTTTAATTACAAAATTAAACGATAAGGATATTAGTCAAAGTTTGGATACTTTAAAAGCGTTGTCGCATATTAAACTGGAAGGAATTGTTACTGATGATAATAATGTTTTAATCAATGACTACAGTGGTGAGCTTACCGCAACTATCTATGATAAGCCCTTAAACAAATCGACTTTAGACAATGATAATTTTGGCAATAAAATGAAATTTACTTCCATAGAAAGCAAAATTTTTAGAGGTAGAGCCTCCGTTCAAAATGGTAAATTTTCATTTGACTT
>JAUXGV010000213.1 GCA_030621915.1 Flavobacteriaceae bacterium | reverse complement strand
GTTGATTATTTAAAAAAACCGATAGACGAAGAAGAGTTGGTGGTTCGATTAAATACATTACTAAATACCTTGTCCGTAAAAAAACCTCTTTCTAAAGAGCATAAAAATGAAATTATACTGGGCGATTATGTTTATAAAAGGGATAATTCTCAATTAATTTATAAGGACCTGAGCGTCCAACAATTAACATTTAGGGAAAACAAATTATTACATCTTTTAGTATTAAAACAAAATGAATTATGTTCTCACAAAGAGATATTAAACAGTATTTGGGGGAAAAATGATTTTTTCAGTAAAAAAAGCCTGAATGTTTTTATAACACACCTTAGAAAATTTTTAGAAAAAGACGATACGATTAAAATAGAAAATATACACAATCAAGGATTTATATTAAAAATTGAATCTTGAGTTTGGATTGTTTCTCTCACTTATTTTATTCGCCATATTTAAATTATCCACAACAAATTTTCCCAGATCCCTTCCTTGTTTTACGCCAATTTCAACTGCTGCACGATAATGAATTCCACCATACATTCTGCTGATAGCTGCTTCACTTGCAGCTTGATTGAATGAAGAAAAGCTTCTAATTGGCAATCCATATATCAATTCGGTATCATCATCAAAAGCAAAATTATCTCCAAAAACATCTGTTAGTGCCACTGCTGCAGCACCAGAAGCTACGGAATGTCCACTTACGTATTCTGGAAATGGAGGTGTTTGTAAAATTGGTTTCCAGTTTTCATCTATATGTTCATTGATCAAAGTTTCTGGTCGAATCAGGTTACTTCTGTATTTTTCATCCCAACAGCTTATAAAAGCATCAGCAAGTGCTAAAGAAGTTTTAGTATAGGCATAAACCGTTTTGTTAAAATTGGCATCCGTTTTTTTACAGGCAATTTTGCAGATACCTATCCAATGAGCACCAGGGCTAATTTTTTTTGTTGCAAACATCAAATGACCCCTTGTAACCGAAACAAATGGATTGCAGTCCCAAAATTGAGCGATGGCAACTTCTTCTGATTCATCACCATTTTCTGTTATCTTATTGCTGATATCATATACTTCTATTAATTCTTTATAAAAATCAGATTCTTTTTCTAATGAAAAGGGTGGTGGAGGTATCGGTTTAAATTGGGCTGCTGAATCAATTGCAAAGGGTCGAATCTTATTCCAATGTGGCTCTATTCCATCCATATATGAAGGAGGGGTAGGTTGCCAACGTGAAGGATCTTCAGAAATAACATTAAATTTAGGCATGGTTCTAGTTTGGTTATAATTGTCTTTTCCCATCCATAAAAATATGTGATCTGCAACTTTTAAACCATATTCTTTAGAAGACTTAAATTCTTTCGGGTTTTTGGATTTCCAAATTTGATAAAGACTATCTCTGTAATAAATTATTTTATCTTCTGAAAAAATTAATCGTCTACTTAAATCTATATGTGCCACCAAGGCTGCAACCTGATAATTTACAGGATTATTAATAGTTGCTTTTGGAATTTCGGTAAGTTCCTTCAACTGGCCACTTAGAGAGGTGTATGAATCGTTTTCCTGGGCAATAATTTCATAAGCCGCAATATTAGGGTACGCAAAAACTCGACTGGCCACTGGTGGTGAAAATATATCATGAACCATAATTTCACTTACCATATCTACTGACTCATGAAAGTTTTCAGTACTTATAATAATAGATTCATATTTCTTATTGCAAGAAATAAATAATGTTAATATAAGTAATGTTAAGAATAGATTTTTCATCTTCATTTAATTGACTGGTTAAAATTTTAATTTTTTTGAGTTTTATATTAATCCTCTTTATTTAATGTATTTTCAATAATGTATGATTTGTCATTATTAGAAAGTACAAGGTATTTTTTGTTATGTAATTTTGTTATTTTTCGTGAATTTAAATGCTTTGGAAGCGACAATTGTTTTACACCTCCAAAGTCTCCATTTTTTGAAATATTAATTATTCCTCCTGAGAAAGCGTTATTACTTCCCAATTCGGTTACATAATCATTATAATTCCCTACAAAAATTAATTCAGTGTGATCATCATCATATTTTTCAATCAGAATATCTTCAATACTACTCATTTGAGCCTCTATGGGCAATGGAATTCCTTTAAAATTTTCTCCCATATTTAAATAAACCATCGAACGCAATTCATTTATATATTTAAGCTCCAAAATATCTTTTTCTGGTTTTCCGGTAAGATCCTGAATATCTTTTAAAGTAGAAAATGTTGTGTAGTTTAAGAATTTCTTTTTTAAATAAGGCATTTGTCCAATGAGTTTATCCTTAGAGGCAAAAGGAACATATGAGCCAAAGAAATCATAGTAAATTATCGGATCAAGCTGAGTATTACCATCAAAATCATCCAAATAAAGTTTTACCGGACGATCGACCGAAGCTTTCCATTTAAAATTTAATCCGGCGTTACCCACTATAATATCTTTTTGGCCATTCTTATCGATATCGGCTATTGTTACAGTGTTCCACATTCCTTGGGTGTTTTCCAAACCAAACTTTTTGGTAAGGTTGGTAAAAGTTCCTTCTCCATTATTAATCATAATGGTTACAGGCATCCAATCGCCAACAATAATCAAATCCAATTTTCCATCATTATTAATATCAACCCATTGGCTATCAGTAACCATCCCAAAATTAGATTTGGCCACTATTTCAAAACTATTGTTACCTGTGTTTTTTAAAATAAAACTTTCCGGAGATAATCCATATCCACCTGGAATAGATCTGGAGCCAATGAAGAGGTCATCGAATCCATCTCCATTAAAATCGGCAACTGAAACACTTCCACCATTCGTTTTTATTAAGTTGGAATTAAATTTATCAAAATTTCCATTTCCATCATTTAAATAAATTCTATCCTCTAAATGAGGGTCTCCTTCAATTCTTTCACTCCCTCCACTGACAACATAAATATCTAGATCACCATCATTATCCAAATCAATAACATCGGCATCCACATCTTCGTGCATGGCATCTTTTGTAAATACTATATTTTCTATTTTTTTATAATTTCCATCCCCCAGCTGAAGGTATATTTCCGCAGTCTGAAATTTTGCTCCTCCGATAAAAAGATCATTAAGACCATCTGAATTGAAATCAGCGCTAATCAAGGCGGGACCCTCAACAGATAATTTTTCAGGGATTAAAGATTCCCTTTCATAATCAAAATATTTGTTTTCAACATGAACAAATGGGAATAATACTGCTTTTTCAATTTTCGATTCCTTTACAAAGTGGTCATAGTTCTCACTTAAATTTCTTTTGATGATCTGATGTGAATTTATAGCCATGTTTTTCTCAATTTGAGACTTTCCATCCAGCCATGTTATTTGAATGGAATCTATTTTTGTTTGATCTCCCAATCCAAAATGAAGCTTCCGTGATGAAGAAGATTGAAATCCGCTTGTTGGACTCAGTTCCTTATAATACTCATTACCCTCAATAAATAATTTTACTTTGGCTCCTGTAGGATTTTTAAATTCATCATCGCCCTGCAATAAAACGCTGATAAAGTTATTTGAAAGTGTATCATTTTTATTTTCCAAAATGGAAGCCTTTTGATTTAGATTATTAACTATGATGTCAATATCACCATCATTATCAAGATCGCTATATCCTGCACCGTTTGAGTAGGAAGGTACAAGGCCAGACTCAATCGTGGATCTTTCAAATTCTAAATTTCCCTTGTTTTTGAATATTATATTGGGAATTTTAATAGCAGGCATTTCCTGGATCAATTTTCTTGCAATCTCATTTTGTTGAGTCTGATTGTATTTTTGAAAATTAATTGTACTTAAATATTTTACATAATCCAGATCATTTGGCCGCTTATAAATTCCATTGGTAATAAATATATCTGATAAACCATCATTATCGTAATCTTCAAGTAATACTGACCAGCTCCAGTCAGTGGCATGGGTTTTTGTTTGTAAGGCAATATCGCTAAAGGAATGATTACCACTATTTAACTGAAAGGTGTTTCTGGCATATTGTGTTTTGAATCCAAAATTCTTTTTGATTTCACTTACTTTATCGGAATCTTCGCCTCCTGATTTTAAAAATATTTCTTTATCAAAAGGCATCATATCCAAGGTGAAGATATCAACTAAGCCATCACCATTCATATCTGCAATATCCACACCCATTGTAAATCTGGAAGAATGATTCAAAAAACTATCGCTTGATTCTATAAATGTTTTATCTCCTTGATTGATATAAATATAATCGTTTTCATGAAAGTCGTTTCCAATATAAATATCAATAAATCCATCTTGATTTATATCTGATGTTTTGAGAGCCAAACCATAACCTAAGGGACTATTATAGATTCCTGATTTTTTTGTTTTATCAACAAATTTTGAAATACCTTCATTCAATAAGTTTTCGTAAAGTCTGTCACCGGAAAGAGAATCAGATTCAAATCGTTTGCTGGATTTCCCATAGCTTCTGGGTGTATGAACAGAATGATTCATTAAATACATATCCATATCACCATCATTGTCATAATCAAAAAATGAGGCCTGAGTTGAAAATCCAGAAAAATCCAAACCATATTCTAAAGATGATTCTGTAAAGGTCAAATCCCCGTTGTTTATATAGAGTAAGTTGTG
>JAUXGV010000029.1 GCA_030621915.1 Flavobacteriaceae bacterium | reverse complement strand
ATAAATCCTAACATGGTTCTTTTTGATAGATTTTTGACTGAAGAACAATTTGGGTGGAGAATTAGCGAGAACTGTCCCAATGCTATTCGAATTTTGGATACCGAGGATTTACATTTCTTACGTAAAGCAAGGCAACAAGCATATAAGAAAGATGAATTGGTAGATATGGAATATTTAATTAATGATATTTCCAAAAGAGAAATAGCCAGTATTTACCGGTGTGATCTATCATTAATAATATCGAAGTTCGAACACAGTCTTCTTGTGAATACTTTTAAAATAGATCCATCCATTTTACTGTATATACCCTTTATGCTGAATAATATAAACAGTACAATTATAGATGAATACCCAAGTTATTCAAATCGAAAGCATTTTATTTCTATGGGTAATTTTAAACATGAACCCAATATAAATGCCATACTCGTATTAAAAAACAAGATTTGGCCCTTGATCAGGGAAAAATTACCCAATATAGAATTGCATATCTATGGAGCCTATATAACCGAAAGGATAAAACAGTTGCATAATACCAAGGAAAGGTTTCTAATAAAAGGTTGGGCCGAAGACAAAAATAAAGTTGTAAAACAAGCCAGAGTATTTTTAGCTCCCATTCAATTTGGGGCTGGACTTAAGGGTAAATTAATTGACTCGATGTTATATGGAACTCCTAGTATTACATCAAAAATTGGTGCAGAAGCTATGCATGATGACTTAGCATGGAATGGTTTTGTAAGTGATGAGACGCAAGAATTTGTTAGCAATTCCATTGAATTGTATAACAATAAAAAAAAATGGTTGGAATCGCAACAAAATGGGATTACCATCATCAATCAGTGTTACTCCCAAGATATTTTTTCTAAAATATTGATTGACGTTATTGATAAATTACAATTAAAACTAGAAGATCACAGATTACAAAATTTTGTGGGTATCATGTTACACCATCATACTTTACGGAGCACCAAATATTTATCGAAATGGATTGAAGAAAAAAATTCAAAGACTTAATCTTCTTCCTGTTTTCTATATTTTTCTAACCAGGCCAAAGTATTGGCAACCTTTGCAATTAAATTACTGGGCCTTTTTGCTATGCCATGACTGGCATCAGGAATTTCGACAAGAACAGTATGTATCTTTCTCAATTTTAAAGCATGGTATAATTGTTTTGCTTCACTTGGAGGAGTGCGTAAATCATTCATACCTACCATAACCATGGTTGGAGTCTCAATATTTCCTACTAATGAAATGGGTGAAAACTTCCAGTATTCTTCAAAATTCTCCCAAGGTTGGCCCGTATATCTGGAATTTGCATAATAGAAATAATTATCGGCAACAAGGGTTTTGCTTATCCAATTCATAACAGGTTTTACCACCACAGCTGCTTCAAATCGATTATTCTTACCAATCATCCAGGCAGTCATAATTCCACCTGCACTGCCACCAGTAACATACAATTGATCTTCATGTGCAATTCCTTTTTTGATTAAAGTATCAACACCATCCATCACATCATTATAATCTTCTCCCGGATAATTATTCTTTAATAAATTGGCGAATTCTTCGCCATAACTGGTGCTACCTCTAGGGTTTGGATAAAACACGATATAACCCGCTGATGCGTATAATTGAATTTCAGCTGAAAATCTATCTCCATAATTTAATATAGGTCCCCCATGATTTTCAACCAATAATGGATATTTTTTGGAACTATCGTAATTCGGTGGATATACAATCCAACCTTGAATGTCTCTTTCATCAAAACTACTTTTATACCATATCTCTTCAACTTTTCCTAAGTTTTTGTATTGAAAAAGATCTTGATTGAGGTTTGTTATTTTTTGAACAGATCTGGTATTATGCACTGCTAATTCAGCTGGGAAATTGGGCCTTGATAAAGTGTACACGATTTTACCTTCTTCAGATACTGAAAAAGATCCGCCGGCATATGGCCTGCCAATAGAAGTACCACCTAAATTATCAGCAATTTTTTTGATTTCACCTATTGTACTAATGTGTGCAATTTTTGAATTTCCCTTATCATCATAAGTAAAATACAAGCCGTTGCTTTTTGCATCCCATATAATGCCCGAAACATTTCGGTCGAGACTTTCAGAAATCAATTTTTTATTGCTTCCGTCTGCATTCATCAAATGTAATTCCATCGTTTGATGCGCCTGATACCTATCTTCAAAACCAATATATGCTATATATTTACCATTAGGAGAAATTTTAGGAGATGTATCAGGGCCTTTTCTAGATGTTAAAATTATGATCTTCCCAGAGACAATATTAACACTATAAACTTCTGAATTTCTAAAATCATATTCCCAATTATCAGTTCTATTAGCCGAAAAATAGATTTTTTCATTATCGGGTGACCAGGACAATAAACCACCATGGTGATAATTGCCAGATGTGATTTTTCGTGGGTAACCACCATCCGCTGATATAACAAATATGTGTTTAAAACCAGGCTTGATATACCCTGAGCCATCGGATTCATGTTTCAATCTATCTGTAATTCTAGGTTCATCAGCCCATTTAGCACCTTTAGGTTTTTTAGGCATTTTTGCTGCTATAGGAGATGGCTCAGGAACATTCATACTGAAAGCCAAATGAATTCCATCTGGAGACCATATTAAATTATGTGGACTGGACTCTAATTGCGATATTCTCGCAATCTTTCCTGAGCTTACCCAATACATATAAATCTCTGATCCTTCTTCTGTTGAACTGACAAAGGCGATACGATCTCCATTGTGAGACCATCTTGCCGAGGATTCATCAACTTCTCGAGATGTTAGTTTTTGATTATTGGTTCCGTCAGATTTTATGATCCAAAGGTTTCCAAAGGATGTATCGTTCATGATGTCAAACCCCATTCTTCTATAAATTATGTGCTCACCATCAGGTGAGATTTGTGGGTCTACCACATATTCGAGATTAAAAATATCTAAATAGGAAAATAGCTGTTGGTCATTTTGGGCATAAATATTTTTTACAAAAATTAATAATAGAATATAATGGAATAGATAATTTTTCATGTTGTTAATTGAATCAATAAAAGTAGGAATTTAAAAAGAGCTGACCAATACTTTTAATAATCAACTAAATGATTCTTTACTATTTATATAAAGTAAATAATAATATCATCTATTCTTACGTTATTCTATTTGCAAATAATTTCTATTATGAGAATAATTAAGAGTTCAAAAACAATATTGGCAGTAATAATAAGTATTTATATAAGCTCGTGTAGCCCAACCAGAAGGTTAACACTTAGTGTTGATCAACCTGCACCAGTTTACATTTCATCAAGCATAAAAACTATTGGAATCATTGATAGGAGCTTGCCTTCTAAACAAAATAAGAACTTAGATAAAATTGATAAAATTTTATCATTGGAAGGGAAAAATATGGATCAGGAAGGGGCAAGTAAATCTGTTCATGGGTTATTGGATCAACTCACAAGTAGTAATAAATTCAATAAAGTAAAAATAATTAATGGGGACCCTATTAATAACCCCGGTCTCGGAATTTTCCCTTCTTCACTTTCTTGGCAAACAATAGAACAGGTTTCTAAAAAAAATAATGTGGATGCGATATTTATCTTGTCATTTTATGATACAGATTCAAATATTGATTACAATCCTGTTCCCGTTGAAATTGATGGTCCTTTAGGAATGAAAATACCTTTAATTGAACACCATACAACCGTTAATACAATGATAAAAACCGGTTGGAGAATCTATGATCCAAATAACAAAATTATTCTTGATGAATTTGTTATGAATGAAAAGGTAACATCAAGGGGTGCAGGAATAAATCCGGTAAAAGCTGCAAATACAATTATAGGAAGAAAAGAATCTGTTTTACAAGTTAGCAAATCAATGGGACAAACCTATGCCTCGCGAATATTTCCCTATAGGATTAGAGTATCCCGAGATTATTTTGTGAAAGGAACTAATAATTTTGAGATAGCAAAACGCAAAGCGCAAACTGGTAACTGGGATGGAGCTGCAGAACTATGGAACAAAGAAGTTACAAATTCTAACGGTAAAATAGCGGGTAGAGCTTGCTACAATATGGCCATAATCAATGAAATCAATGGCGATCTTAATGCTGCTATAACATGGGCGTCCAAATCCTATACAGATTATAAGAACAAAACAGCTTTGAGATATCTCAACATTCTAAAATATAGAATTGATAAAAACAATCAATTACAGCAAGAAAGACTATAAAGACACTATCCTGTAAAGTGTCTTTAAATCTCAACATTAAATCCTAGCACTAACAATACAATAGCATGGTACATTTGATGTTTTATACCAGTTTCAAAACTTTGTAATGATTCAAATGATAGTTTGTTTTTTAATTTATGTGCTCCAAAAGGACCAAAAACAATAGCCAACACCCCAAATAAACTAGCAAATAAGCGAACCCATAAAACCATAGCAATTATATTACAAATTTTTACACATATTAATTAAAACATAAATCTCTTTCGTTTTCTAAAATCATTTTATGTTTTTTTATCATATTTCTCGACAATATCGGTGCAATTCCTTTAATCCCCTACGGCACAATTATCTAGAACTACAGTTAGAGTCAATAGTTAAGGGATACTCTAATTCGATCAACTCGTCTTAACCAATTCGATCATGGAATATACTTCATTTTATTCAGAAATAAGATTGTAGCCACCATATAAAAATTGACTAGTTTCAATAATGAGGTTTTTATCTAATATTTCTGTAAAACCATCTGATGTCTTGCCCGTAATTAGTTCTTTCTTTAAAAAGCTGTAATTATTTTCGTCTTCTGATTTTAGTAATAACACATAATTTTTACTATTAGCCTCAATAAAAACATTTTGAGGCAAGGCTTTAGAAACATTATCTTCAATTATAATATCTGCATCAACAAACATACCTATAATAAAATTTTGTTCTATCTCATGATCAATATGCACGTGTACTTGAACCGTTCTATTTTCATCAATAGATTTTCCAATCAAATGTATTTCCCCATTAAAGTTATTATTGGAAGATTCTGGTATTCTAAAAATAACTTTTTGTCCTTTTTTAATGTTTAAAACATCTTTTTCAAATATTTTTAATTCTAAATGAATATGTTTGATATTTATTATTTCCATAATTTTATCAGCTGGGGACACATAGGTGCCTGTACTTATATTGACATCGGTAATACTCCCAGCAATTGGTGCATAAATTGTAATTAAGGATGTTAAATCTCCTTCTTCAACAACCGTAGGATTTATATGCAACAGTTGTAATTTTTTACGCAAACCGTTATACATTGCATATGTTTTTTTATAATCGCTTTCTGATTTTAAAAATTTCTTTTTAGAAGTTATTTTTTCTTCGAATAATTCTTTTTGACGTTCATATTCCAATTCTAAATATATCAACTGCTCTTTAACCTCCATATACTCCTGTTGAAGATTAATAATTTCAAGGCTTTCAATTGTAACAAGAGCTTGTCCTTTCTTAACTGTATCACCAATTAATAAAGGGGATTTTTTAATATAGCCCCCAATAAATGTGCTTATTATCGCCTTACTACTTGGTGGAACATCAATCGTTCCCGTAGTTTTTATATATGTTGGAAAAGTAAAATTCTGAATATTTACTAATTTCATTTTTCCGCTTTCAAATTGTTTTTTTGAAACAACAATTAAATCATCATAAATTTTTAATTCCGAATTATCCGAAGAAGTAACAACCTTAGTATCTGGCTGAATTTTAGGATTTTTACAACTTGTAACTAAAAAAATTAATATAAGTATAGTTGAATATTTTATCGTATAATTCATTTTTCTTTTTTTAGAATGTTAAATAATTAATCTTAATAATTGTTTGGTTGTATAAATTCAAATTATCCAAGTAAATCAATAATATTTCAAAAGCATTTTCCAAACTTATGATATATTCAAAAAAATCAATTTCACCATTATTAAAACTAAATTTTGCTGTCTTAAATATTTCTTCAGAAAGGTATTTACCTTCTTTTTCGTAATAAAAAAGTGATTCCTCATACTTTCTTAACTGTGATATTAATTGAATATGTTTTGCATTTAATTGGATTTTATAATTTTTAGCTTGTTGCGCAATTCTTTCTTTTGCTATATCCGAAGCTTTAATTTTTGAAGCGTTTCCACTAAAAAGGATGGGGATTTTTAATCCCACTTGATAGCCAATAAAATTCATATGTAGGTCTGCATTCGAGCCTTGAAAATAATTAAGACTTATATCAGGTAATAACCGCTGTTTTTCCAAAATATTTTTTGCTTGAAAAATTAACTTTTTGTTTTCAAAATATGTTATTCCTAAATTATCATTTACGGTAAATATTTTCAATTCAACCCTATCTAGTTTATTATGTTTAATCGTAAATTTATGTTCACTTTGAACAATTTTTTGTAAACTAATTAATACTTGTTCAACATCCTCTTGCGATTGCTTATATGAAGTTTGTAATTGTTTTTGTTTTGCTTGTGCGGTAATTTTCTCTAAATAGTTGGTTTCACCAGTTTCAAATCTTCGTTTGGCGGCATAGGCAAAGGTTTTATAAAAACTATCTAATTTTCGATAAATATTTTCCTTTTCTAATTCGTATTGCAATTGATAATAAGATGCTGTAACTTCACGTTTTATTACTTCCTTTTTAATTTGATACGAATTAAACTCCATATTATAAGTAGCCTTATTTAGTTTTTTATTGGCAAAGTAAATCGTAGGAAATAAAAAATCTTGTTGAACCCCAAACACTTTCAAAGGTTTATTATTTATTGCTAAATTGTTTTCATCATAGCTATAATATACTTCTGTTTTATCAAAACTAAAGGCATTACCAATAAGTGCATTGGTTTCATCAACTTTCAATGAAGAAGCTTTTAGCCCTGCATTATTTTCTAAGGCCAGACTATACACTTCATCCAGACTTAACTCGTTAATATCTTGGGAATTACCTGATATGGAAATACTGAATAAAATTACCAAACTGCCAATAATTTTAACGTTGGATTTTTTTGGCTTTTTAATCTCTTTCTTCTTATCAAAAATTGCATATAGAACAGGCAATACTAACATGGTTAATATTGTTGCTGACACCAAACCTCCAATTACTACTGTAGCCAAAGGCCGTTGTACTTCGGCGCCGGCATGGGTTGAAATTGCCATCGGTAAAAATCCTAGAGCTGCAGCTGCTGCTGTCAAAATTACCGGGCGAAGGCGTTCTTTTGTTCCTCTAATCACTCTTTCATTAATATCATTCATTCCATTATCTTTTAACTCCTTAAAATGTTCAATTAATACAATTCCATTTAGAACAGCTATTCCAAATAAAGCTATAAATCCAACTCCTGCTGAAATACTAAATGGCAAATCCCTCATCCACAATAAATAAACACCACCAACTGCAGATAAAGGAATAGCAGAATAAATCATTAATGCTTCACTTGTAGATCCAAATGCGAAATACAACAATAAAAAAATGAGTATTAGCGCAATAGGTACTGCAATTTTCAATCTAGATTTCGCTCTTTGTAAATTTTCAAACTGACCGCCATAAGTAATACTGTAACCAACTGGAAGATTGATGTTATCTTCAATTAGTTTCTGAATAGCGTCAACTACCGATTGTAAATCCGTATTTCTCACATTAACACCAACTACTATTCTACGTTTTGTGTCTTCTCTTGATATTTTTGCTGGACCTTTAGTATATCCAATAGTGGCCAATTCATGTAGTGGAACTTTCTCACCACTAGGAGTATCAATATAAAGATTTTCTATACTTGATATTCCTGTTTTATTATTTTTATCTAATCTAATCGCCAAATCAAAACGTTTTTCACCTTCAAAAATACTACCAACTACAGCTCCAGCAAAACCCATTGAAATCATATGGTTAATATCTTCAATATTCAGTCCATATCTGGCCACCTTTTTACGATTATAAACTATACTCATTTGAGGCAAACCAGCTGTTTTTTCTACAATGATATCTGAAGCTCCTTCAACATTTTTTATTAATTTTTTAATTTCAATTCCTATATTACCTAAGACATTTAAGTTTTCACCAAATATTTTAATAGCGATAT
This sequence comes from Flavobacteriaceae bacterium, assembly GCA_030621915.1. GTDB lineage: Bacteria > Bacteroidota > Bacteroidia > Flavobacteriales > Flavobacteriaceae > Lutimonas. The sequence goes on along the minus strand of JAUXGV010000029.1, from coordinate 14,280 downwards.
CAGCTCTTACACCAGTAATCAGCTCATTAAAACGCATCTCTATTGGTTGCGTAAATTCTACTTCCATTCCAGGAATAATTGATAATGCTTCCTTAAATTTATCAGCAAGCTCATCTTTGGTTTCAGCAGAAACCCATTCTTTTTTAGGTTTTAGTTTAATAATTACATCACTTTCTTCCATTGACATTGGATCTGTTGGTATTTCAGCAGCACCTATTCGGCTAACAACTTGCTCTACTTCAGGGAATTTTTCTAATAAGATATTTTCAATTTTAGTTGTTGTTTCAATCGTTTTACTTAAAGAAGTACCTGTTTTTAATACTGGTTGAATTACAAAATCCCCTTCATCTAATGTTGGTACAAATTCGCCTCCCATAGTAGTAAACATGTAAATTGATGAAATCAATAAAAAAGAAGCTATTCCTAACACTATTTTTTTGTTTTTTAATGACCACCTAATAGAGGGATCGTATATTCCATTTAAAAATTTCATTAATCTAACAGAGATATTTTTACTTGAGATCTTCACAGGTTTTAAAAAAATAGAAGACATCACAGGAACATAAGTCAACCCCAAAATCATAGCACCTATCAAAGCAAAACTAAAAGTTAATGCCATTGGTTTGAACATTTTCCCTTCAACTCCCGTTAGTGTAAGAATAGGGATAAAAACAATTAATATAATAAGCTGCCCAAAAATTGCTGAATTCATCATTTTTGATGAACTCTTTTGTGTTATTTCATTAATAGATTCTTGTTTTTCAGCAGGGTTTAATTTTAATAATTCCTTTCTGTTAGACGTTATTTGAAAAGCAATATACTCGACTATAATTACCGATCCATCAATAATAATTCCGAAATCAATAGCTCCTAAGCTCATTAAATTGGCATCAACTCCAAACAAATACATTAATGACAAAGCAAAGAGAAGTGTCAAGGGTATGACAGATGCAACTACTAATCCCGAACGAAAATTCCCAAGTAGCAGAACCACTATAAACACTACAATCAAGCAGCCTAAGACTAAGTTTTCTACCACCGTGTGGGTTGTTTTTGCGATCAATTCACTTCGTTCTAAAAATGCATTGATATATACTCCTTCTGGCAATGTTTTGGAAATTGAAACAACACGTTCTTTAACAGCTTCTATTACTTTTTTAGAGTTGCCATCTTTTAACATCATCACTTGTCCTAAAACTTTTTCTCCTTCACCATTTCCTGTAATTGCCCCAAAACGAGTAGCATGCCCAAAACCTACTTTAGCAACATCCTTTATATAAATAGGGAAGCCATTCACAGTTTTCACTGGAATGTCTTCAATGTCTTTTATGTTTTTAATTAGGCCCTCTCCCCTAATAAAATATGCTTTGTTTAATTTTTCGATATATCCACCTCCAGCGATACTATTATTTTTCTCTAAAGCAGTATAAATATCTGCCACCAAAACGTTCATTGCTTTTAATTTTTTGGTACTAATAGCAACTTCATATTGTTTTAAATATCCACCCCAAGTATTGACTTCAACAACTCCAGGTATTCCTGACAATTGTCTTTTTACAATCCAATCTTGAATTGACCTTAATTTTGTAACAGAATATTGATCTTCATACCCAGGTTCTGTATCTAGTATATATTGATATATTTCTCCTAAACCTGTTGTAATAGGCCCCATTTTAGGGCTGCCAAATCCATTGGGAATTTTTTCTTTTGCCGATTTAATTTTCTCAGATATTAATTGTCTTGGCAAATAAGTTCCCATTCTATCTTCAAAAACAATAGTTACAACGGATAACCCAAATTTTGAAATCGATCTTATTTCAATAACACCAGGTAAATTTGCCATTTCAAGTTCAACTGGATAAGTAATAAATTGTTCAATATCTTGGGTTGATAAATTTTTTGAGGTAGTTATAACCTGTACTTGATTATTTGTAACATCAGGTACGGCACCTATGGGAATTTGCGTTAATGAATAAATTCCAAATCCGATAATAAAAGCGGTAAATAAAAATACAATTAACTTATTTTTTAAGCTAAATTTAATAATCGTTGTTAACATAATTTATATAAATAGTTTTAATGAAATTCTTCAAATTAATAAGAAATAAGAATAATTACTTATGAACCTAAATATCTAGGTTTATAAAAATTTCTTTAAACGTTAGCTATAAAATTTAATAGCAATTCAAAATAAATTATGCGTATTTAGGTGGTTGAAAAATATCAGATTTTTCAATGGAAGTGTAACTCTCTTGGTAATGGAAATTTGAAGTTTGAAATCGTGTTATTTCATTTACTTCAAATATATTTATTTTCTGTAATATATATATTGTTGTGTAGTTAAGACCATAGCTATGGTCAAAAGGCAATTTATTGTGATCTTCCTTTTGATGATTTTCGGTATGATTTTCCTTTAAATCTCCATAATGCTTAGAAAAGAATGTGAAAATATTATCGCCGTAGTTCGATGAATGAAATTGCATATGCTCTTTCAATTCATTAAGTTTGCTAACATCATTTAAATTAATATTGAAACTTTGCGCTAGAATAAAACTTGATAATAGTATGGAGAATAATTTTGTTAACATATAATTTACAAAATTAATTAATAATTCAACAAAACAATATTAAATGTATTTATTATTGTTATAATGATATAATTCTTATTGATACTATGTAGTCTAAACTAATTAAACTTTTGGCTGATTTTAACTCGAAGCTGACGTTTATAATCTTCTTCTAACCATTTGACATAGTTTTTGGAACTCTTTAAAATACAATAAGAATATTGTTTAATTCTAAATTCAATATCATCATTTAATTCTCTGGATAGAATATGAGCATCAAAAACATCTTCACTATTTTCTGCGCAAATTTTGGCATGTTGCATCAAGGAATTTTCAAGTACCATTTTAGATTTTTGACCAGATTTTGTTACTTTTTCATATTCATCTTTAACATCAAAATCAAAATTATCTGATTTCGAGAACATCTCCTTAATATTATCAGGCATTACATATCTGAATCTTCTTTCGATCTCTTCGTCACTCATGAGGCTTTCCAAATAAAAATTCGGATTCTTAAAGATCAATTGCCAGTCAACATCAGAAGTCCATAAACCAAATCTTGATAGATTATTTCCGAGATCCAGAATGTTAAATCCGCTTTTATTTCCCATAATCCTTGAACCTCTACCTATCATTTGAAAATACAATGCCAACGATTTGGTAGCTCTGTTGATGATAATAGTTTCAATGGATGGCTCATCAAATCCTGTTGTTAAAATTCCAACTGACGTTAATATTGCATCCGGCGTATTTTTAAACCATTCTAAAACAGTGCTTCTTTCTTCCTTGGTATTGGTATTATCAATATATCCAACTTTATATCCTGCATGCTTAAATATTTCATAAACCTGCCTTGAAGTTTGAATTCCATTGTTAAAAATTAAAGTCTTTTTACCCTTAGATTCCTGTTCATATGCCTTTAATAATTTGGACTGCATGGCATTTTTTGAATATAGCTCTTCCGAAGATTTTACAGTATAATCTCCATTGATTCCAATCTTTAAAGAAGTAAGATTTACGTTAAAACTAAAAGTTGTGGCTTCTGCCAAAAACCCTTTTTCAATTAATGATGAAATTTTTTCTCCTACAATTAGATTATTATAAATTTCACGCATTGGTAGATTTATATTGGAGCTTAAAGGTGTAGCGGTTACACCCAATATAAAACATTTTTCAAAATGATGGAATAATTTTCGAAAAGAATTATAATGTGCCTCATCAACAATAACCAATCCTATATCATGAATTTCAACCTTACTTTCTTTGATTCGATTATTTAAGGTTTCAACCATAGCAACAAAGCAAGTATAATCATCTTCATTGGTGATTTCTTTTACATTGCTGTCAATGATCTTATTATCAACTTCAAATTCAGTAAGCATATTTGAAGTTTGCCTACATAATTCTATTCTATGCGTTAGAATTAAAACTTTTTTGTTTGTTTTTTCTATATATCTTCTGGCAATTTCAGAAAATATGACCGTTTTACCACCTCCTGTAGGCAATTGATATAAAAGATTGTAGCTTTCGGGTGAAATATTTATACGGTCAAATATTTTGTCAATGGCACCATGCTGATAATCGTATAGTTTTTTACCAATAACCTTTTCTTCCTTATCAAGATTGGATAAACTCATAGAATTTTTTAAAATGAATTATGCAAAACTACTTCTAAATAGGATATTTACAAGACAAAACTTATATCAAATTTTCAACAATTTGATATTCGAACTAAAATGTTGAAAATCAATATGTGTATTTTTTACAATCGAATTAAATATTTCTAACAAGCCAATCCCCTACTTCACTGGTTTTATATGCTTTATTCCCATTAGATAAATCTTCGGTAACAATACCTTCTGCCAAGGATTTATTAACTACATCACGAATGGCTTGTGCTTCCTCTTTTAGTCCAAAAGCGTTGTCAAACATCATAGCCGCTGATAGAATCGTAGCCAATGGATTGGCAATATCTTTACCCGCTGCTTGAGGATAAGATCCATGAATAGGTTCATATAATGAATTGACTTCTCCTACTGATGCAGATGGCATCAATCCCATAGAACCAGATATTACGGAAGCTTCATCGGTTAATATGTCTCCAAATAAGTTTTCAGTAATTAATACGTCATAAGAGTTTGGCCATTGAACCAATCTCATAGCCACAGCATCTACAAATTCATAACTAACTTCTACTTCAGGGTAATCTTTTTCCATACCTTGAACCGTTTCTCTCCATAAGCGAGAAGTCTCCAATACATTGGCTTTATCCACACAACATAATTTTTTACTACGGGTCATGGCCAATTCAAAGCCTTTTTTTGCCAATCTTGTTACCTCATCTCTTGTATAGACACAGTTATCAAATGCCGTATTGCCGTTATCTTTTCTGCCCTTTTCACCAAAATAAATCCCACCGGTTAATTCTCTTAAAAAAACCAAATCTGTACCTTCAATTCGCTCTCTTTTTAAAGGTGAATTATCTATTAATGAAGGAAAAGTAAAAGTAGGACGAACATTGGCGAACAAGCCCAATTTCTTTCTCATTTTTAAAAGCCCTTGTTCTGGTCTTACTTTTGCAGAAGGATCGTTATCAAATCTCGGGTGTCCTATAGCTCCAAACAAAACAGCGTCAGCGGCTAAACAAATTTCATGAGTGTCATCTGGGTAGGGCTCACCCACAGCATCAATAGCTGCTGCACCTGTTAAAGCCGGAGTCCATGTTATTTCATGATTGAATTTTTCTGCAATGGCATTACTTACTTTTACCGCTTGATCTATAACTTCAGGACCGATACCGTCTCCTGCTAAAAGGGCAATATTTAATTTCATTTTTTATGATTTTAGATTTGAGACTTGAGATCATTTGAATTATTCTCAAATCAATTAAATTTATTTTAAAATATTATTGGAAAAAAAAAGGGGACTAAGAAATTGAACACCTGTTCTTGAGGAAACTCCTAATTCTTAATTCCCATGTTTAATTTTTCAATATTAAATTATATTCAACATTTTCTCTGCAGCCATGATCGCTGAAACAGTCTGATCTGAATCCAAGCCACGAGTTGTAAACTCCTTTTGATTATCTTTCCATGTTATAACTGTTTCACATAGTGCATCCGAATTACTTCCGGGAGGAATTCTTACCGCATAATCAATTAGATTAGGAAGGCTTAAATTTTTCTTTTTATAAATACCTTTAATAGCATTCATAAAAGCATCAAATTGACCATCCCCCGATGCATTTTCTTCTATGGATTCTCCATCAATAATCAATGAAATCGTTGTAGAAGGTCTTAATCCTTTTGAATGAGTAAGAACATATGAATCAACAATTACCTTATCCTCATATAGATTACTATCCAAAACATCCGAAATGATATAGGGCAAATCTTCACGAGTTACCACTTGCTTCTTATCTCCTAATTCTATAATTCGCTGGGTAACTTTTTTCAAATCGTCATCATTCAATTGCAATCCAAGTTCCTGTAAATTCTTTTGAATATTGGCCTTACCTGATGATTTCCCCAGAGCGTATTGTCTTTTTCTAGCAAACCTTTCTGGCAGTAAATCATTAAAATATAAATTCCTTTTATTATCTCCATCAGCATGGATTCCTGCGGTTTGTGTAAAAACGTTATCCCCAACAACCGGTTTATTAACCGGGATTCTAAATCCAGAAAAAGTTTCCACCAATTTACTCACTGAATTTAAAGCTTTTTCATTTACTTCAACTTTAACTTCGGGCATAAAATCATTGATTACTGCTATAACACTGGCGATTGGTGCATTTCCGGCTCTTTCTCCCATTCCGTTAACGGTTAAATGAAGTCCGTCAGCCCCTGCTTTGATTGCTTCCATAACATTTGAAACACTCAGGTCGTAATCATTATGAGCGTGAAAGTCAAAATGTAAATCAGGATACATATCTCTTATTTCAGAGACAAATTCAAAAGATTCTGAAGGAGTTAATACACCTAGCGTGTCAGGAAGCATGATTCTTTTTACTGGTTGAGTAGCAATAAACTTAAGATATTCATAAACATATTCTTTGGATTTTCGCATTCCGTTGCTCCAGTCTTCTAAATACACATTGGTTTCAATACCATTTTTATGGGCTAAAGCGATACATTCCGAAATTTCTTTAAAATGCTGATCTGATGTCTTTTTTAATTGATGAGTTAAATGATTTAATGAACCTTTTGTTAATAAATTCTGTACTTTGGCACCTGCCTTAATCATCCAATCTATGGAAACACCTTTATCAACAAAAGTCAAAACTTCTATGGCATTGATAAAACCATTTTCTCTTGCCCAGGTTGTAATATTTTTTACAGCATCAAACTCGCCTTCAGATACTCTTGCTGATGCAATTTCAATCCGGTCAACTTTTAATTCTTCCAATAAAAGTTTGGCAATAGTTAATTTTTCAGATGAAGAAAATGAGACCCCACTGGTTTGTTCTCCATCACGGAGCGTGGTATCCATTATTTCAATTCTTTTATACATGACTGCAGTTCAAAAGGTTAATAGAAATATTTAAAAAGGCCGGGATTTAGAAAACTCTTGAATATCGCTCTTTATACCTTGTAAATAGTCTATATCATCATATCCATTCAACATATTTTCTTTTTTATAACCATTGATGTTGAAATTTTCTGATTCACCTGAAGACAATAACGTCACTTTCTGATTTTCAAGGTTAATTTCAATTTCTGTTTTGGGATCATTTTCAATCGCCTTAAATATTTTTGTTGCAAAATCTTCACTCACCTGAACTGGTAGTACTCCAATATTTAAACAATTATTTTTAAATATGTCTGCAAAGAAACTTGAGATTACTGCTCTGAATCCAAAATCGTAAATTGCCCAGGCAGCATGTTCACGTGATGAACCAGAACCGAAATTTCTACCTCCAACAAGAATTTTTCCAGCGTATTTGGAATTGTTTAATACGAAATCTTCTTTAGGAATTTCATTTGAATCATATCTCCAATCACGAAATAAATTATCTCCAAACCCTTTACGTTCAGTAGCTTTTAAAAATCGAGCTGGAATTATTTGATCAGTATCTACATTCTCTATGGGTAATGGATATGCAGTACTTTTTAATATATTAAATTTGTCGTATGCCATAATTTTTATTTGCAATATGCTCTAAGCTTTAGGCTGATTGCTTTAATTTTTGATGTAAAGTATATAATTTTCGCTTAATAGTATTTATTTTAGTTTCAAAATTTTTAAAAACTTCTTTATCCATATATCCAAGATCATTAGAAATAATTAATAAATTTTCCACTTCAAGTGCCGATCCAAGTGAAATATTAATAAAGTTTGCAAATTCTTTATCACTATTTTTTCCACAACCTTCACTTATATTTGTTGGAATTGACACTGTTGCTCTTCTAATTTGGCTCGTTAAACCATATAATTCTTCCTTAGGGTAATCTTTGGTTTTCGAATAAATTGATGAACAAAATTCTCTACTCAATTGCCAAACTTCATATTTTTTAAAATCTCTCACGATTGAATTTCAAATTGCTTATTGCATATTGCCTAAAACTTTCAGCTTTACAACAATTCTCTAGGATCCGTTACAACGCCTGTAATTGCTGCCGCTGCTGCCACTAGTGGACTCGCCAATAAAGTTCGAGATCCTGGCCCTTGTCTTCCTTCAAAATTCCTATTTGAAGTACTTACAGAATATTTACCCGCTGGAATTTTATCATCATTCATAGCCAAACAGGCAGAACATCCTGGTTGTCTTAACACAAATCCAGCTTGAGTTAAAATATCCAAAATTCCTTCTTCTTTGATTCTATCCTCAACAATATGTGACCCGGGAACCAACCATACCGTTACATTGTCCGCTTTTTTCTTTCCCTTCACTATAGAAGCAAAAGCTCTGAAATCTTCAATTCTTCCGTTGGTACAACTCCCAACAAAAACAAAATCAATTTTCTTACCAATCATAGATTCTCCTTCGTGAAAATCCATATAATTCAATGATTTTTTATACGACTCCACTCCTCCTTCTACATTCTTAACATTCGGGATACTGTTTGAAATTCCAATTCCCATACCGGGATTAGTTCCATAAGTGATCATGGGTTCAATATCAGAGGCCTCAAAGGTAAATTCCTTATCAAAAACTGCGGATTCATCGGTTTTTAAAGATTTCCAATATTCCATGGCAGTTTCCCAATCATCACCCTTAGGAGTCAATTTTCTACCTTTTATATATTCAAAGGTCTTTTCATCAGGAGCAATAATGCCCCCTCTGGCACCCATTTCAATACTTAAATTACAAACAGTCATTCTGCCCTCCATACTCATATCATTGAAAACATCTCCTGCATATTCAACAAAATATCCTGTTGCGCCTGAAGTTGTTAATTTCGAAATTATATATAAAGCCACATCTTTAGGTGTTACTCCTTTGTCCAATTTACCTTCAACATTGATACGCATTTTTTTAGGCTTGGGTTGCATAATGCATTGGGTTGAAAGCACCATTTCAACTTCTGAAGTCCCTATTCCAAACGCTATAGCTCCAAATGCACCATGTGTAGAAGTATGTGAATCGCCACAAACAATGGTTGCCCCCGGAAGCGTGATCCCATTTTCAGGACCTACAACATGAACAATTCCATTATTTTGATGCCCTAATCCCCAATGACTAATACCATATTCCTTCGCATTGTCTTCCAATGTTTTTAATTGATTGGCAGATAAGGGGTCACTAACTGGCAAATGTTGATTGATCGTTGGTGTGTTATGATCTGCAACCGCAAATGTCTTTTCAGGATGCAAAACTCCAACATTTCTATTCTTTAAACCTAAAAAAGCAACCGGACTAGTTACTTCATGAATCAAATGACGGTCAATAAAAAACACATCCGGCCCATCCTCAATTTTACGTACCACATGCGAATCCCAAACCTTGTCAAATAATGTATTATTCATCTCCTGTATTTTTATTTATATCAATAATTAATCAATTCTTTTAATCGCGGTCAAATGCTAATTTTAATGAAACAAAATTAAAAAATATTGAATCAGCAAAAATACTAATTCAACCATGATTTACAATGTTCAAACTTGTATAAATAAAATTAATCATAAATAATATAATCATTAGAATCTAATTATTTGGAAAATTTTATCAAATTAACAATTATTTACTGTATTTTTTAATTATTACTCAAAATTATATATGGAAAAGGATTTAATTATTAAATTTATCAAAATTCAATTTTTTTGAATTTTACAGTTGTTAGCCCATTATTGATCCATTCATGTTGTCTAAATTATTCATTCAAATAGTATATATTTACAGCTCTTAACCAAAATTTCATGAAAATAAAAACCCTTTTTTCAATCTTTTTTCTTGTTTTTTCTTCTTGTTTGATTGCCCAAAAATCTAATTATTCAAAAAAAACAATTGATAAAGCAATCAAAATTCATAAAAATGTAATCACCATTGATACTCATAATGATATCAATGTTAAGAACTTTACCCAAGACAAAAATTATTCTCAAAACCTTGAGTCACAAGTAAACCTTCCTAAAATGAAAAAGGGCGGACTCGATGTAGCCTGGTTTATTGTTTATACGGGTCAAGGTAGTTTAGATGCACAAGGATATGAAGTTGCCTATAATAATGCTATGGCTAAATTCGAAGCCATACATCGATTGGTGAAAGAATACGCACCTGATGAAATTGAATTGGCATTGACATCAAAGGATGTAAAAAGAATTCACGTTTCGGGAAAAAAAGTTGCGATGATAGGTGTTGAGAATGCTTATCCTATGGGTTTGGATATTCAAAATGTTAAAAAATTTCACGATCTGGGAGCACGCTATATGTCATTAGCTCATAATGGGCATAGCCAGTTTAGTGATTCAAATACGGGTGAAAAAGATAGTGTTTGGTTATATAACGGGTTGAGTGAATTGGGTAAAAAAGCTATTTCAGAAATGAATAAACATGGAATTATGATAGACATCTCCCATCCTTCAAGGGATGCCAATATTCAAATGATTGAATTATCAAAAGCACCTGTAATTGCATCACATTCATCATCAAGGGCCCTATGTAATGTGAGCAGAAACCTTGACGATGAACTATTATTAATGCTCAAAGAAAATGGAGGTGTTGTTCAAACTGTGGCTTTTAAATCATATTTAAACACTGATAAAAATAATACACACTTAAAAGCTATAATTGATAAAACAAAAGATGAAATAATAAAAACCTCCATTGAATTTCCTCCAGTTGACGTTTCAGATTTTGTAGATCATATAGATTATATGGTCCAATTGATCGGAATTAATCATGTGGGAATTAGTTCAGATTTTGATGGCGGTGGTGGTATTGAAGGTTGGAAAGACGCTTCAGAAACCTTTAATGTCACTTTGGAATTGGTACATCGAGGTTATTCTAAAAAGGAAATTGCTAAATTATGGGGATTAAACCTATTAAGAGTTTTGGACGAGGTACAAAAAGTAGCTGAAGAAATTCAGAGTAAATATTAATTTATATTCTAAATATAAGCTCCCTAAGGGAGCTTATATAAATTTGTTTGTTTAGCTCGATGTTTTACTATAAACTAAACTTGCCAAAGCACCGATAATTGCAAAATGAACAACATAAATCAATCCGTTAACAAGGGTTCCGGTGATATCAAGAACACCCATTGTTGAAAAGTCTATAATTCCATTACCAAATCCCAATAAAATTCCAATCCAAATTCCTAGCTGAATCCCCTTACTTATAACATGTTCACCAGCAGTCATGGAATAAATTGTTGAAAAGGCAAATCCAGCCACAAGGCAGCCAATAATTAAATGAGTGAAATCAGGTACCTCCATCATCGTGGCACCTGCCACTCCATAATGTTGAACCAAAAAGGGGTCACCAATAAGGCCCCACAATAGATACCCGCCAAAAAAGCCCCAAAGGGTTGTTACAAGGGTTGAAATTAAATTTGATTTTGAAAACATAATTATAAGTTTAAGTTAAATTGAATGACACAAGTTAATCAATTTTTTCAAAGATAAGAGGTTAACTTGCTTTAAATCAGCCCTGTTCAATTATAAACATGTTTTTAGAACAGAATTTTATATGTGAAACCCCTAAGGGTAAGAATTTAACTGATAACCAATCAATTAATCGAGATAATTTTAATGAAAATTATACAAGCACCTCTAGATATCTAGTTCAACCAAGACGCTTGTTATTTACAGTTAAATATAATTTATAAGACCGCTATTCCTTTGGGGAAATCATGATATGTGCATTATATTTTCCAGGAAACATCAACCATGGATGATTGGGTGCATTTGGCTTTAAGGATAAACCCGTTGTTTCCTGAGTAGCATAAGGAATATAAACTACATATCTGTATTTTGCGTTTTCAATTCTAGTTGAATCAATATTATAAAAACCATTTTTTCCAAAATAAATGTGCAATGCTGCCGGTTTTTCAGGCATGTTTATTATACCTGATATAGCCTCAGATTCTCTAATTTCTTCTTTTTCCTGTCTTGATTTACCTTCATTATTTAAAGTTCTTCCTCTTGACATATAAGGCTCCAAACTTGTATGGTAGGAAACTACTTCATAACCATCTTTCTTTGGATTATCAGCGATACAAATAAAATTGTTATTTCCCTCTCTCAACAGAACCATTTCTCCTCCTTCATCATAACCGTATATTCTAGCTCCATTTCTAGCGTCATAAGGTGCAGCCAAACTTGCAGAAGCAATTTGCTGTTCAATTGATAATTTCTGATTCTTAGGAAAATCTTTGGCAATTTCTTCCTTTTCAACAACTTTAATTTCCTTTACTTTTTTCTCTTTTGTAGGTGTATCACAACTTAAAATTGTTAAAAACAGCAATAATATTAATAATGGGGCTTTCATAATTTTGACTTTAAGGTTCATATTGATTGAAGCTGATAATAATCTCAAAGATATAAATTTATTCTTATTTTTATTTTAATAAACGTTTGCACAATCATATTCATATTACTAAATGGCTTATTTACTTGATAATCCACTATTTAGTGCAATATATTTATTTTATTTTAGTGCAATGCAATTTTATATCAAAGTATTCGTTTATATGTTTGGTTGCTATACCACAAATGAAAAAGAAAAAATAAATTGCTACATTAACATCTTTACTTCAAATTTTAGAAAAAGAATAAATTGCATTTTATTATAACAATATTTGAAAAAGAAATTTTTCGAAAAAATTTAAAAGTCATAGCAGGTAAAAAAGCCTTGAGGGGGGCCGAAATCAAACAAAAAACATTTATGTTGTATGTAAATGTTTCAACTATTGAACTTGCTATGGCTTTTAATATTTAATCTTTCCAAATATATTCCGTTAATTCAATTTACTACACACTTATTTAATAGAGCCTATGATTTCAAAGTTCCAATAAAGATTCATGTGGTTTTGCCGTTTTTTGATTCGATTATTTGTTAATTTTATTTAATTTCGCCGGATAAAATAAATTAACACTATTATGAAAAAAATCACACTATTAATGCTAGCCTTATTTTTAACAACTACGGGTATAGCACAGTCCATCCAAGATGAAATTCAGTTTTTACAGTCTATTTATGGCAAAGAAAAAAGAGATATTGTAGCTGATTTTGTTGAATTGAGCGACATTCAAAAAAATGACTTCTGGAAATTGTATAATGAATATGAAATTGCAAGAAAAAATTTAGGAAAGGAAAAAATTGTCTTATTATCTGATTATGTTAGTGGATACGGTGACATAAACCCTGAAGATGCTGAGATATTCATGAAAAAAGCATTACCTCTTCGCAAAAAGTCTAATGATTTAATGGATAGTTACTACAAAAAAATTAAGAAAAAAACGGATCCTGTTGCAGCCTTACAATTTTATCAAATTGAAAATTATCTAGCAGATTTAATCAGAATTCAATTATTAGAAGAATTGTATACTTCAAAAAACCAATAATTTAGAGGGTTTATTAATTCTAATAAAGTCAAAATTAATTTAAAAAATTATGAAAAAATCATTTGGATTAACCTTTGTGTTATTTTTAATTTCATTTTCTATGAATGCACAGAAATTTGAAATAACCCCTCAATATGGATATCAAATTGGATCTAAATACAACTATAATGGGGGTTATCTAAAACTGGATGACTCATCTCAATATGGACTAACTTTAGATGTTTCACTTAGCAATGATATGCAGGCAGAGTTTTATTGGGCACAGCAAAATACTTCCTTAAGAATTAAAGATGTTATTTTATATCCAAAGGAAGAGGAACTAACAGACGTTGTCATTAATCACTACCAAATTGGAGCCATTCATAAGTTTGGATACAGTGATGTATTACCATTTATTGGGATTTCTGCAGGTTGGTCAACCTTTAATGCAGAGGAAGAAAGGTTTGGCTCAATTACAACATTTACCATGGGACTTACAGGAGGTATGAAATACTTTTTTACCGATAATATTGGTATTCGATTACAATCACAATTATTGATGCCAATCAATTGGGGTGGTGTTTATGTTGGTGGTGGAGGTGCCGGAGTAACTGCTGGTGGATCTATCTTACAATTGAATTTCAGCGCTGGATTAATTCTGGGATTTGGCAGCTAATTAATCTATAAAATTCTTAAAAAAATAAGACAGCTTGATTCTCAGGTCTGATTC
>JAUXGV010000030.1 GCA_030621915.1 Flavobacteriaceae bacterium | reverse complement strand
CAAATGTTTATTGACTGGTATTTACCTAAAGGTGGTAATTCTGAAGTAAATAAAGATGGTAATTCTGCCATCCTGACTTTAAATTACGCATATACCCTCAAAAATGCAGCAAATATCCTGGAATGGTTGGGGTATCGTAAAAAGGCGAAGGTTTATCGAGATCAAGGTCAAAAATATGCCGAAATTACAAGAAAACTTTGTTTTGATGCTGATAAGGGCATCTATGCTGATGATCCCGAAAAAACGTATTATGATCAGCGGGCCAGTATCTTAGCTGTGCTATGTAGCGCACATACTGAAGAAGAAAATAAAACCATGATGCAAATAATCTTAAATGATAATACTCATTTTGATAGTGAAGCAAATCTCTTTTATCTATTCTATCTTTTTGAAGCAATGGAAAAGACAAGAGTAGGCAATTTTACAAAGGAATTACAGCCATGGAATGACATCATTAAAATGGGAATGACTGGTACTCCGGAAAAAAGAATAGAACAACATCCTCGCTCAGAAATTCACCCATGGACAGCACATCCGGTACATTTTTATTTTAGTATTGTTGCTGGAATCAAACCAACGAGCCCGGGCTTTAAAACTGTAGAAATAGCTCCTAATTTTGGAGAATTAAAAAAACTGAAGGCAAAGTACCCAACAGTTAATGGTATTATTTCATTAGATCTTAGTTTAGATAAAAAAGGAAACGTAATTGGAAAAATTGAGCTCCCTATTGGAACAACTGGTGTATTTAAATGGAATGGGGGAAATGCAAAAATAAAATCTGGAATAAATGAATTATAAGAAAAGTAATTTAGTCAAAAATGGACTGTTAATTATAATAGGAATATGCCTTTCTATTTCTTGTGAAGAAAATGAAAAAATTACAAAAATTATAGACGATAAGGCAATAGCCGATGAAAATCAAACTTCTGATTGGTTGGCCTATGGACGTACACATAACGAAAGGCGTTTTAGTCCATTAGAAGATATAAACGTGAATAATGTTGCCGATTTAAAGGTAGATTGGTTTTTAGATTTACCCAATGATGTTGGTCTAGTATCCACACCTCTAGTGGTAAATGGTGTACTATATTTTACAGGAACTATGAATATTATTAGAGCCGTAGAGACTACAACTGGTAAACAAATTTGGGAATTTGATCCAAAAGTTAGAGATGCCATTAAAGGGAAACAACAAATTGGATGGGCACATAGCCGAGGAATTTCCTTTTATGAAGGGAAAATTTTTACTGCTACTTGGGATGGCAGGTTGATTGGAATTGACGCTAAAACAGGTAAAGAAATATGGACGGCTGTTACTTTTGACCCGAATAGGTCTTTGAATATTACAGGTGCACCCAAAGCATTTAAAGGAAAGGTTTTGATAGGAAATGGAGGCTCAGAAGCCGGCCCTGCTAGAGGTTTTGTTACTTGTTATGACGCTGAAACGGGAAAAAAATTATGGGAATTTTATGTTGTACCCGGTAATCCTGCCGATGGTTTTGAAAATGAAGCTATGGAAATGGCAGCCAAGACTTGGAATGGTGAATGGTGGAAAAATGGTGGAGGTGGAAATGCTTGGCATGGGTTTACATATGATGAAGAACTTGATGTATTGTATTTTGGCACAGGAAATGGAGGGCCGTGGAATCCAAGAATTAGAAGCCCTCAAGTTGACGATAATCTGTTTTTATGTTCTGTAGTTGCTGTAAAACCTGATACAGGGGAATATTTATGGCATTATCAAACTACACCTGGAGAGGCTTGGGATTACAACTCTACTATGGATATTGTTTTGGCTGATTTAAAAATTAACGGTGAAGATATAAAGGCCATCTTACATGCTCCTAAAAATGGTTTCTTTTACGTAATCAATCGAAAAACCGGCAAGCTGATATCCGCAGAACCTTTTACAGAAGTAACTTGGGCATCACATATTGATTTAAAAACTGGCAAACCTGTATTAGTGGATGGAGCAAGATATGATAAAGGGCCTATTGATATCGCACCCGATGCATGGGGAGGTCATAGTTGGCATGCCATGGCATACAGTCCACAAACCGGTTATGTGTATATTCCCACCTTACACAGTGCGGCTAAATATTCAGACAAAGGTGTTGTGTATGAAGGTTGGCAATCAAAAGAATTCTCTGGAGGAATTGGTGTCGGGTTGTCTCCTGCTGACAAACAATTTAGTAATCACCCTGCCTCATTGCAGGCAATTGATCCAGTAACACAAAAGCAGGTATGGTCGATACCTCAAAAAGATTTTTGGAATGCAGGTATTTTAACTACAGGAGGGAATTTGGTTCTACAAGGCAGATCTGACGGTAAATTACTGGCTTATAATGCAAAAACTGGTGAAATAGTTTGGACATACGATGTGGGATTGGGTATTTCTGCACCACCAATTACTTATAAAATAAACGGAAGACAATATATCTCTCTTTTGGCAGGCTTTGGAGGAGGTTATGCTCGTGGAGGCATTGATTCTTATAATTTAGGGTGGTCTTATCGCACACATACCAGAAGGTTGATTACTTTCTCTTTAGAAGGTACAGCAACTATGCCTGTTTTGCCACCTCGTCATTTTCCTAAACCAATTGTAGACGCAAATTTTAAAATTGACGAAGAAAAGGCGTCTAAAGGAATGAATGAGTATTGGAAATGTTTTGGATGTCATGGTGATAATATGTTTAGTGGAGGTATGGCTCCAGACCTAAGAGCATCTCCAATTCCATTAATAAAAGAAACATTAACTGCTGTAGTAAGAGAAGGGGCTTTAAACGCCATGGGAATGCCTTCTTTTCCTGATATGACAAATGATCAGGTTGAAAATTTGATGCATTTTAGTAGAAAAAGAGCTGTAGATACTATGCCGGACTATGAAAAATCTATTAAAGATAATATCACTGAACAGTAAAAAAACATAGACAAAGGCAATGCATTGTTAAACCTTCAAAATAAAAATAAATTTATGATAACGGTTATGGATAGCCAAAAAAATAGCATGTCAAAAACTACCGCTTTTCATATACAAAACAGACATAATTCACCCTCACTCCAAGCCCTTTAAAAACTCCAAACTTAGAGGCACCTGTTTTACAACACTTGCTGATTCATCTTCAATAAAGAAGTATTCTACGCCTAGTTTTTGGGCTTCGGCTACAACACCAGCAATATCAATCTGCCCTGTGCCTAATACTACATTGGATTCATTATCTTCATGTCCTGTATCGTTGCCTTTCACTCCTTTTTTCATGTCTTTTAAATGTAAGAGAGTGACTTTAGAAGGATACTTTTTTATCAAAACCAAAGGATCTTCTCCTCCATGATGCACCCAAAATATGTCCATTTCAAAGGCGAAGTCGGTAGCATTTTGCATCATATAATCAAAGAGGGTTCCATCTTTATAAGGCCTGAATTCATAACCATGAGCATGATAGGCCAAAGTAAGTCCATTGGCTTTTAAAACCTTGCCAGCCGTATTAAAAACTTCCGTTGCATGTTTGGCTTCTTCAATGGCAAATTGGTTTCCCTTATGAGGTATCCAAGCACACATTACGTATTTGGCACCATAGGTCTTGGCTAAATCGACTACTTTTTGAGGGTCTTTTTCTAAATCACCAAAACTAGCACCTATACTTACTACACTCAGGTTGTTCTTTTTGAGTAAGCCCTGAAACTCCTTTAAGTCCATGCCATAAGTACTACCACCTTCCACCTTGGTCAGACCCCAACTACTGATCAATTCGAGAGTACTCGGAATATCTTTCTTAAATTGATTTCGCAAACTATACAATTGAATCCCTACTTCCTGACTCTGACTTTTAAAAATTGAAATCGGGGAAAATATAAAAAGTAAGGTTAGAATTATATATCGGCAAACTGGTTTCATAAGACTAATAATTTTATACTGACATAATTAGACTACAAGTTAAAATTATTTTATCAAGAGCAATGATATTAATTCATCATTTTTTGGCTTATAAAATATTTTTCGATCGATTTAAATCCAAACTCATTTTCATTGCTTAACTTCAACCTTGAAAAAAAGTTTTTTCAAAAGAATTTAGCAAATTTTGAAATAGGAGCAATCAATTAAATCTCATCTTATGGAGTCCAAAATATTTAACATCAATCGTCGTAATTTTCTAAAAGGAGCTTCTGCCGCCATGGTTCTATCTTCTTTTGGAGCTTATGGGCTAGAATTGAGGCACAGTAGCAAAACCTATCGTGTAGGCGTTATTGGAACAGGTTGGTATGGTATGAGCGATTTGTTTCGACTAATTCAGGTAGCCAATATTGAAGTTATTTCTATCTGTGATGTTGATCAACATCAACTATCAGAAGCAGCTCTTTTGATAAGTCAGCGACAAAAATCAGGAAAAACACCAAGAACCTATCGTGACTATAGAAATATGTTGGCAGAAAAAGACCTAGATATTGTTTTGATCGGATCCCCTGATCATTGGCATGCCCTTCAAGGTATAGAGGCTATGAAAGCGGGTGCCCATGTTTATTTGCAAAAACCCATCAGTGTCGATGTAATGGAAGGGGAAGCTTTGGTGGCTGCTGCAAAAAAATACAATAAAGTCATTCAGGTAGGAACCCAACGTAAAAGTACACCTCATATTATTGATGCAAAAAAGAACATTGTCGATGCCGGATTGTTGGGCAAGGTGTCGCATGTTGAAATGTGTTGTTATTATCATATGAGAGCCAAGGGTAATCCGCCCGTTCAGCCCATTCCCAATTTTTTGGATTTTGATTTGTATACAGGTCCTGCTCCTTTAAGACCTTATACGAAAATTCCCCATCGTGGTTGGTGGCGCGCTTATATGGAATATTGCAATGGAATTATGGGAGACATGTGTGTGCACATGTTCGACACCGTACGGTGGATGTTGGCATTGGATTGGCCCAATAGAATAAGTTCCACCGGAGGAATTTATGTCGACAAAGCAAGTACGGCCAATACTGCAGATACCCAAAGTGCTGTTTTTGAATATGACGAATTGAATTGCGTTTGGCAGCATCGCTCCTGGGGCACACCTGCCGACCCTGAATACCCTTGGTCGTTTAAATTATATGGGGACAAAGGAACCCTTTCTTGTAGTACCATGAAATATGATTTTATACCCCAGGGAAAAGGCGAAGCTATCCATAAAGATGTGATTTACGAAAGAGAAGCTTACCCTGAAGATTTGACAGAAAAATCCATTGAATTGAATGCCGCTCCGGCTACCCGATTACATATGTTAGATTTTTTATCGGGTATTGAAAGAGGAACCACACCCGTTGCAAATATCAGAGAAGGTCATATTTCGACTGCGAGCTGTATACTGGCAAATATGTCAATGGAAGTAGGCAGACCCTTGATTTATGATCCTGTTCAACGTATTGTGGTTAATGACCCACAGGCTACCGGATTATTACAAAGAAATTATCGTGATCCATGGATGCACCCACATCCCGATCAGTTTTGATTTTGTTTTAAAGGTCTGAAATAGCTCATAAAGAAAATTATGAAGAATCTAATTTATATATTGCTAATCCTTGGAATACAAACTTATGCTCAACAATTTGTGGTCAGTAAAAAAGGTTTAAGGGATCAAAGTGCTTCGGAAAAAAATTATCTCGTCTTGAATATTGATGGTAAAAAAGCCTCAGAACTCTATCAAGTTTCATTAATATTTATGAATAATGACTATTTAAATCCTAATACCATACTTAAGGATAAAGTGGATAACCTATACGTTCAATTTGAAACATCAATTAAAGAATTTGGGGTGGTTAAAAACTCTGGCTCTAAAATTCCTGTTGGTGCAAAATATTTAACTGAATTACGTTTTAAGGAAAATAAAGTTAAGCTTACTATAGTAGATTTGGTAATTGGTAATGGAGCCTATGAAGTCATTTGGCAAGGCGATGTTTTTCAAGGTTATGTGATTTGGAATAAAAATGACGTATTAATTCGCCCGGAATTAAAAGTTTTTATTGAAGACTATTTCAGTAAGGAGATAAAAAATTTAAAAACCTATTTATCAAATTATAAAGACGAAGACGATTGGTAAGCAATTTTTGAGTCATGGAAAATAAAAAACACACCCCTAATTAATACCTATCCCCCTATAGAATTAGTATTAACACCTATTATTTAAGGGGTGCGTTCGTCTTTATTAATTCTCACTTCATTATGATTATTCCCTCATATTCCGCGACAAAATTAAATCAAAGCCTTTGTTATAAATGCGACAGGACGTGTCGGAATATTTTTTTATTTTACAGCTCCTAAAAATGTGAATTTTACAGTTGATTCCAAAAAAAAATCCGGAATAAAATTTATTCCGGATTCCCCATTAACTAAACTAAAACTAATCAACATTATCATGTAAAAAAGAGTTATTAGATCTAAGTTGTATATTGTCATCATCATCAATCCCTAAAGTCATTCTTGATTGATCCTTATCCATTTCAGATGATAAAGGAACATCCGTTAAATCAACACCCATTCTTTTATAGGCTGGTTGTTTTTCAATATCATCAATACTTTGGTTCATTTTATTAATGAATTTATAGTTAAATTCTTTCATTTTTCTCCTACGATCATCAGCCCTATCCTTTAATTCAGCAATTGTTAAATTCATAGGTGAAATATCTGAGTTATCAACTTCTTCTTCAACTTTATTTTTTATCTCCGGTCCTTTTTCAACTCTCAGTTCAATATTTAGATTATCGTCATCATTTTTCTCGTCTTTTGAAATAGATTTTAAAGTATTTATTTCAGGAGCAAAATCTTCTTCAAGTGTATGTAGAATTTTTCCATCATAAGAAGGCTCCGGTTTAATTTCTTCCAATCCAACAATTTCAATATCATTAATATTAGTTGTTGTGGTTAAAATATTTTCCTCCGTTTTTGGCTTAACGTTTTGAATAGGTAAATCAAAGGTAAACGAAAATTGATCTTCATTCTCAATCATATCATTCTCTTCATTCTGTTTTGATTCAGGAGTCACATCTGTAATTACAAATTTATCCTCGATATTAGAATTCATATCTTCATAAACCACTTCAATGTCATTGATGTTTTCAACTTTATCATTTTCATCCTCTAAATTATACTTTGTAACTGGTTCCTGAGTAGCTTCAACAGCTTTGATCCTGGGTTCTAATTTAATCTCTTTATCATCAATCAATTTATGAACTATTTTCTTAGTTTCAGTTACAGCAATATCATTTTGTTGATCTATGTTGAAACCTGTTGCTATAATAGTTACAGAAATTGAATCTTCTAAAGATTCATCTTCGCCAACACCCATTATAATATCGACATTAGTCTTTGCCTCGGATTGAATATAATCATTCACTTCACCTATTTCATCAATAGTGACTTCGGAGGTTCCGGAAACAATCAATAACAATACATTCTTAGCCCCTTCAATTTTATTATCATTTAACAAAGGTGAATCTAATGCCTTTGTTATTGCATTTTGAGCCCTGTTAGTTCCAGAAGCTATTCCTGATCCCATGATGGCAGTACCACTATTAGACAGTACTGTTTTGGCATCTTTTAAATCAATATTTTGTGTATAATGATGCGTAATTACTTCTGCAATGCCTTGGGCTGCTGTTGACAGAACTTCATCTGCTTTTGAAAAACCTGCTTTAAAACCCAAATTACCATAAACTTCGCGCAATTTATTATTATTGATAACTACTAATGAATCAACATGACTACGCATCTTATTTATACCTGATTGGGCCTGATCAATCCGTTTTTTACCTTCAAACGAAAATGGCATTGTTACAATTCCAACAGTTAGGATATCCATTTCTTTGGCAATTCTGGCTATAACAGGTGCAGCACCAGTTCCTGTACCACCACCCATACCCACAGTAATAAATAACATTTTTGCAGAAGTATTGAGCATTTTTTTAATCTCCTCCATGCTTTCCATAGCTGACTCCT
Source organism: Flavobacteriaceae bacterium (assembly GCA_030621915.1). Taxonomy (GTDB): domain Bacteria; phylum Bacteroidota; class Bacteroidia; order Flavobacteriales; family Flavobacteriaceae; genus Lutimonas. Next base: position 14,363 of record JAUXGV010000030.1, on the reverse strand, counting down.
CACCAACACTTGGATTTGCTCCAGCTCCTAAACCTTCAGTTAAAGAGGCTCCTAATTGAATTTTATTAGGTACAGAACTATTTTGCAATGCCTGTGCGTCAGTATTACAAACCACAAAATCAACTCCTTTGATCCCTTTATTAAACATGTGATTCACTGCATTACTTCCACCTCCTCCAACTCCAATTACTTTGATAACATTAGACTTATTTTTTGGCAAATCAAAAGAAATATCAATACTCATAACTATTTATTTATTTATCTAGGTTTAATTTTTTTATATTATTCAGCATTGTCTAAAAAGTCTCTAAACTTTTCACCCCATTTTTCAAAAATTGACTTCTTAAGCTCCTTACTCATTTCACTTTTAGCTTCAAAAGTATCACTGACTTCAGTTTTAACTTTCTCCATTTTATTATTATCTGCAAGACCTTTCATTAATAAGCCTACAACAGTTGCATATGCAGGACTTGACAATTCACTATCAGAATTACTAGCCAAATGCTCATTCGGATATCCAATTCTCGTATCCATACCTGTGATATATTCTACCAATTGTTTGATATGTTTTAATTGAGATCCGCCTCCTGTAAGAACAATACCTGCAATTAATTTTTTCTTACTTTCTTCATGTCCGTAATTCTTTATTTCCAGAAAAACCTGCTCAACAATTTCTATTACCCGAGCATGAATTATTTTAGATAAATTCTTCAGGGTAATTTCTTTAGGATCTCTACCCCTTAATCCTGGAATAGACACGATTTCATTGTCTTTATTTTCTCCTGGCCAAGCCGATCCAAATTTTGTTTTTAATAATTCAGCTTGTTTTTCAATTATTGAACAACCTTCTTTTATATCCTCAGTAATCACGTTTCCACCAAAGGATATAACTGCTGTATGTCTGATAATTCCATCTTTGAAGATTGCCAAATCTGTAGTTCCACCACCTATGTCAATTAAGGCAACACCGGCTTCTTTTTCCTCTTGGCTCAATACAGCATCTGAAGAAGCCAGTGGCTCCAAGGTAATACTCCCTAATTTTAGACCCGCGCTTTTAATGCACCTTCCAATATTTCTTATTGACGATACTTGACCAACTACGACATGGAAATTTGCTTCCAATCGACCACCATACATACCAATGGGTGTATTTATTTCAGCCTGACCATCAACTTTAAAATCTTGTGGCAATACATGAATAATTTCTTCACCTGGCAGCATTACTAATTTATATACTTGATTTACCAGTCTTTCAATATCATTTTCATCTATGACCTTTTCAGAGTTTGCACGTGTAATATAATCACTGTGATGTAAACTTCTGATATGTTGGCCTGCAATGCCTACTACTACATTACTTATTTTTTTATTAGATGCACTTTGAGCTTCATCAACAGCTTGCTGTATGGACTGAATGGTTTGTGTTATATTATTTACAACACCTCGATGAACCCCTAGACTCTTTGCTTTACCGGCACCAAGAATTTCAATTTTACCATAAGCATCTTCTCTACCTACCATTACCGCTATTTTGGTAGTTCCTATATCTAGTCCAACTGCTATGCTATTTTCTTCCATATCTTAATATTTTTCACAAACTACTTGATTCCTGAATTTCAGATTAATAGTTTTATAGCCATCTAATGTGTTATCCGAAATAGATTTTTGATAAAACACTTTTAATTTTTTAATCTTTTCGCTTACGTTTTTATATTCCCCAAATTCAATTTTTTGATCACCCATACGTGTTTCCAACTCAAATTGTATAGATTCATTTTTATCAATTTGATGTATCCCAATAATTTGTTGTTTTAAAAATTTATCCTTCTCGATAGTATTTGCCAAACAAATTATATCAATACAATTTTCTTTATTCAATTCACTCGATGTTATAGGAATTCTAGCAGAATAATTATTAGATAATGGCATTTTGTTCCCCTGCTTATCGTAATAATACGACCCTGTACTGTTCGCGACTCGTAAAACTGGTGTTCTTTGTGTGATTAACGCCCCTAAATCCCCATTTAATTTTAAAAAGATCTCTGCATTTTCAATCATATCATTGTTCTGCACAAATTGTTCTAAAACATTCAAATTTATATTTTCTTTTGATTCATTCTCATGAACTGCTAAATTTTGTATTAACAACTTATTAACCATTTCATAACTTATGAACAGATTGTCCCCATTTTCAAAAACCACATCTATATCTTCGATCTTTTTATGCTCGTTTCGATAGGAAGCAAAGCCAAATAGGAAAATTACTACCAGAAATAATAATAAATGTTTTATATGTAAACTATACTTTCTCAACCACTTATGTTTTATTTGTCATTTTTAATAAAAGACTATGACAATTTTCAATTAACCCCCTCGTTAATATATTAAATTGCCATAGCCACCAAAGTATTTAGCATATTTTTATTTTATTAATTTTTGAATTTCATTAACAATTTCAATAGTTGCATTTGGCAAAGCCATTTTTTTAATATTCGTTCTTAAATGGTTTTGCTTCTCAGCATCTTTAATCAAATCAATCAAGGTTTCCTGGAAAAGATCCAAACTATCTTCTTTTAACATGATTGCACCATTATTTTTTGTAATAGCCATGGCATTCTTCGTTTGATGATCTTCTGAAACATTAGGTGATGGAATAAAGATCACCGGCTTTCCAACAATGCACAATTCTGATATGGATCCTGCTCCTGCTCTGCTAATTATTATATCTGCTGCAGCATACAGTAAATCCATTTTTTGAATAAATGAATAAACTTGAACGTTCTTACTTTCATTGAATTTTTTATATTCATCAAAATACAACTTACCAGATTGCCAAATTACCTGAACATCATTATCTAAAATATTTACAAGGTTTTTCTCAATGGTTCTATTAATGACTCTTGCGCCAAGGCTGCCTCCTATAACCACCAATGTTTTTTTGTTAATATCCAATCCAAAAAATTCAATTGCCTTTTTTCTTTTTTCCGAAATTTCTAATAAATCCTGTCTAACTGGATTACCCGTTTTGATAAGTTTATCTTTTGGAAAATATTTTTCCAAACCATCATAAGCAACACATATTTTATCAACCTTTTTGGCCAATAATTTATTCGTAATTCCAGGAAATGAATTTTGTTCCTGAATAACACTTGGAATACTCTTCCTATTCGCCATAAATAATGTTGGCCCTGAAGCAAAACCACCTGTTCCAATGACCACATTTGGCTGAAACTTTTTAATGATTTTTTTTGCTCTGAATAAACTTTGAATTAATTTGAACGGAAAGGATAAATTTTTAGCTGAAAGATTCCTTTGAATTCCCGAAATATTTAATCCTTTGATTTCATATCCCGCCTGAGGAACTTTTTCCATTTCCATCCTATCACTGGCTCCAACGAATAAAAACTTAGCATGAGGGATCCTAATTTTCAATTCATTTGCTATGGCAATAGCGGGATAAATATGTCCGCCAGTACCTCCGCCGCTTAATAATATGTTAACCGATTGCCTCATGTAATATATCCAATGGATTATCTAATTCTTCTTTTTTATTTTTAACAAACACTTCCCCGCCAGAGGCACTAACACTCAACACAATACCTATCGCAAAACAAGTCATCCAAATAGAGGTACCTCCCGTGCTAATTAAAGGTAATGGCTGTCCAGTTACAGGTAATAGTCCAACTGCAACTGCCATATTAATCAAGGCCTGAAATATGATTGGAAATCCAACTCCTAATACTAACAGGGTACCAAAAATTGTTTCAGTTTTTGTAGCAATTCTTACAATTCGGAATAGCAGCATTAAGTACATGATTATGATTAATATTGCTCCAATAAATCCAAATTCTTCACCAATGATTGCGTAAATAAAATCTGATGATGATTGTGGAAGAAAATTTTTCTGTACACTTTTTCCAGGACCTTTTCCATAAATTTCTCCAGAAGCAATCGCAATTTTTGCTTTTTCAGCCTGGTAATTGTCCTCTGAATTTCCAGAAACAAAATTTTCTACTCTATTAGTCCAAGTTCCTATTCTATTATTTTTCATAGCATCCGGAAATGCTTTTACACTTAGAACAAAAAGTGCCAATGCCAGTACTCCTATACCTAAAATTATGCATATGTTCTTCATAGGATATCCTCCTATAAAAACTAATAAAATTACCATGGCAAAAGTTATGGCAGTAGTTGAAAAATTAGCGGGTAAAATAAGTATCAAAACAAGTCCAACAGGCAGCCAAAGCTGCAATAAACTCTCTTTAAAGTTGATCTCTTTTTCCTTATTTCTGGCCAAATATCTAGAAACATACATCATTAAAATAACAGATGCCAGAGTTGAAGTTTGAAAGCCAATTCCTATAAATGGTATACTAATCCATCTACTGGCATTAGCACCATTTATAACGGTTCCTTGAGTCAATGTAAAAATCAATAAAAGGATTACTACAGGAATCATTAAAACTGATAATCCACTAAAATATTTATAAGGAATTTTATGAATGGCAAAAACGATCACAAAACCGAGTAATAACAGTATCGCATGCTTTAGTAAATAACCCATGGTAGTTCCCTTACCTGCAACGTAAACAAGATTAGTACTTGCGCTATAAACAGGAAGAAAGGAAAATATAGCCAATACTGCTATAATTGCCCAGATGGTTCTGTCTCCTTTAATATTTTGCAAAAAATTAGTCATTAGTTACTTTTAATGATTCTTTTATAATTCTCTTACTGCCCTTTTGAATTGAATTCCTCTATCTACATAATCCTCAAACAAATTGTAGCTTGCACAAGCGGGTGAAAATAATACTGATTCATCCTTTTCAGCTAGTTTATAAGCTATTTTTACGGCTTCTTCAATACTATCTGTTTCAATCATAAAATCGACAATATTCCCAAAAGTTTCAATAATTTTATGATTATCAAAACCTAAACATATAATGGATTTCACTTTTTCGTTCACCAAGGGCAATAAAGATTCATAATCATTTCCTTTATCCATACCTCCAACGATCCAAACAGTAGAATTTTCAAGGGCATCAAGGGCATAGTAAGTTGCATTTACATTAACTGCTTTTGAATCATTAATATATTGAACACCGTTAATTCTAAGAACTTTTTCCAAGCGATGTTCTTCATTTTCAAAATCAGATAAGCTTTCTCTTATTGTTTCTTTTCGCACTCGTAGCAAATCTGTGAGGGTGTTAGATGCCATGGCGTTTTTAGTGTTAAAATTTGTTTGTACAGCAAAAGATGAAATACTCATTTATATAATATTTAATTGTTATGTTATCTAACTTTTAATGTTAATATGGATAATACAGCGAGTAAAATGGATACAATCCAAAATCGTGTTACTATTTTACTTTCGTGATATCCTTTTTTTTGATAATGATGATGTAAGGGCGCCATTAAAAAAATTCGTCTACCCGTTCCATATTTTTTTCTAGTGTATTTAAAATAAAATACCTGCATTATAACTGATAAGTTTTCTGCTAAAAATACGCCTGCTAAAATTACAATCAACAACTCTTTTCGAACCGCTATTGCTAAAACTGCAATAATTCCTCCTATCGTTAAACTACCAGTATCTCCCATAAAAACTTGTGCCGGGTAGGTATTGTACCATAAGAATCCAACCAAACCTCCAACAAAGGCACTGATAAAAATGGTCATTTCACCTGAATTTGGGATATACATGACATTCAAATAATTTGCAAAAATGATATTACCAGATACCCAGGCAAACACTGCCAAAGCCAATACTATGATGGCAGAAGTTCCAGCTGCCAAACCATCAATTCCATCGGTCAAATTCGCCCCGTTGGAAACGGCGGTAACAATAAAAATCACTACAAATACAAATACCAACCAAACATAGTCTTTGGCATTATCACCTAACCAATTGATCAAACTTGCATAATTGAATTCATTATTTTTAACGAAAGGAATGGTCGTTATCGTTGATTTGTGCTCTTCCGAAAAATTACTAGACGGATTGACTTGATTAATTCCTTGCTCAACTTGAGTCGTTCGAATTTTTTCCTTCACCACAACATCCGGATTAAAATAGAGCATTAATCCAACAAATATACCCAGTGTTACCTGACCCACAATTTTAAATCTACCCTTTAAGCCATCTTTGTTCTTCTTAAAAACCTTAATATAATCGTCAATAAATCCTATGATTCCCATCCAAAGAGTTGTCACGATCAGAATAATAATATAAATATTATCGAGTTGGGCGAATAAAAGAACCGGTAGCAGAGTGGCCAAAATAATAATGATTCCACCCATAGTTGGAGTCCCAGATTTTTCCGTTTGACCTTCCAAACCTAAATCTCTAACAGATTCACCAACTTGGAGCTTTCTTAACTTATCAATTATTCTTCTTCCATAAATTGTTGAAATCAGCAGGGAAAATGCAAAGGCTAATGCCGAACGAAATGAAATATACTGAAACAAACCTGCCCCAGCCAAGTTGTAATGGTTGTTTAAATAATCAAATAAATAGTATAACATTTTAGTTTGGTTATTTATTTAGTTCTTCTAATATTTGGTTCACAATTTTAAAGTCATCAAAATCAGATGTTTCATCTCCAATAATTTGATAGGTTTCATGCCCTTTGCCCGCTATTAAAATAATATCACCTGTACTTGCTAGTTTACATGCTGTTTTAATGGCTTGTTTTCTATCTGTTATAGAAATTGTTTTTTTATAATTCTGAGGCTCTACACCTACTTCAATATCCTTAATAATTGATTCCGGATTTTCGCTTCGCGGATTATCTGAAGTAAATACTACTTGATTACTTAGCACCGAAGCTATATGTCCCATTTTTGGTCGTTTGTTTTTGTCACGATCTCCACCACAACCCACTACTGTGATTACTTGTTCATTGTGAGTACGAATGATATTAATAGTTTCCAATACATTCTTCAAGGCGTCTGGTGTATGTGCATAGTCTATAATTGAATTAATCCCACTTGTAGAGATGGCATGTTGAAATCTCCCTTCTACATTTTCCAATTGACTAATTATGGTTAGAATGTCCAGTCTATCTAATCCTAACAAATGTGATGCTCCATAAATGGCCAACAAATTATAGGCATTAAAATTTCCAATTAAATTAGTCCATACTTCTTGATTATCAATACTTAAAAGCAAACCGTTGAACTGATTTTCCAATATCTTAAGCTTATAGTCTGCTACTGTTTTTAAAGCATAGGTATATTTTTTTGCCGAAGAATTTTGAAGCATAAAGGCTCCATTTTTATCATCTATATTAACCAATGCAAAGGCTGTTTTTGGCAAATCGTCAAAAAATGACTTTTTCACGTCCCTATATTCTACAAAGGAGTTGTGATAATCCAAATGATCATGGGTTAGATTTGTATATATGCCTCCTTCAAAATGCAATCCGGCCGTCCTTTTTTGATCTATACCATGTGAACTCACTTCCATAAAACAATATTCAACTCCAGACATTACCATTTGATGAAGGGCGTTATTGATAGAAACAGAATCGGGAGTTGTATGAGATGTAGCCATTTCTTCGTTATCAATCATTATTTTAATGGTTGATAATAAACCAACCTTAAATCCGGCTTTTTTAAATAATTTAAATAATAAAGTAGCAATGGTAGTTTTACCGTTGGTACCAGTAATACCAACTAACTTTAATTGCCCTGAAGGATTATTGTAAAAATTGGATGCAATGATTGCCAAAGATTCATCACAATCAGCTACTAGAACATAAGTGACATTCGTTTGTAAATTATCTGGGAATTCTTCACAAATAATTACTGTTGCACCCGCATCAATAGCATTATCAATGAATTTATTTCCGTCAAAAATTAACCCTTTCTGAGCAACAAATAATGCATTGGCCTTAATTTTCCGAGAATCAAACTCAACTGCTTCAATGGCAATATCTGTTGTCCCTCTAACAGATTCTATAGAAACTTTATATAATATGTCTTTTAATTTTTTCAATATTTTTAAGATAAATCCAAATTGATTGTTTCTCCTTTTTTAAGCTCTTTTCCTGGCTTAATAGACTGTGATTTTACTTTTCCAATTCCCTTATAACTAACAATAAACCCCAAATTTTCAAGAAGGGAAATCGCATCCATTCCTGGCATATTTTTTACATTAGGAACAGTTTTGAAAGTTGAATTTGCCATTTTATTATAACTGTTAAAAACTTTATTTACCTGATCAATTTCATTTTCAATTTTTATTTCATCCTGAACAGGTGTTTCGGAGTAAATTTTATGTGCGATTTGCTTAAATACGGGAGCCGCAACAATATTACCATAATATCCTATTTCCTTGTCCGGCTTGTGAATTACTACAATACATGAATATTTTGGCTCATCCGCTGGAAAATATCCTGCAAATGATGATATATATTGAGTTTCACCCTTCCAATAATCAGTTTGGCATGTTCCCGTTTTCCCTGCCATTGAAAAGTTTTTATCATATATATTTTCTGCCGTTCCCCGTTTAACAACATTGGCCATCATTTCTTTGACATAGTTAATAGTTTGTTGAGAACAAATCTGAGGGTCAATTACTTCCTTTTCAAATTTTGTAATCACATTACTTTGTGATCTAACTTCTTTTACAAATCTTGGCTTGATCATTTCTCCATTATTTGCTATAGCATTATAGAAAGTCAGTGTTTGTAAAGGAGTAATAGAAACTCCATAGCCATAGGCCATCCAAGGCAGTGAAAGACCGTTCCAAACTTTTTTGTCTTTAGGATCAGGAATAAAGGGATTACCTTCCCCTTTGATAGGTAGGCCAATTTTTTGATTGACATGCATTCTATTCAAGCCATCAACAAACTTGGATGGATCATCTTTATAATTTTCACTGATAATTTTAACAACCCCTACATTTGAAGAAACTTCAAAGGCTCTGGCAGCTGATATTTTGCCATAACCTCCATGGTGTGAATCTCTAACTTTTCTTCTATAAAATGAAATTACGCCATTTTCAGTATCAACAATGGTTGATGTATCAATAACCTTATCTTCCAAAGCCACTATCATACTCATCAATTTAAAGGTTGAACCTGGTTCATGTGACTCATAAACCGCATAATTTCTTTGTTCAAAATAAGTCCCTTTTGATGTCCTACCAAGATTGGATATGGCTTTAATTTCACCCGTTTTGGTTTCCATAACAACCACGGTGCCATGGTCAGCCTTAAATGCTTCCAACTGCCTAAGTAAAGCATGATGGGCAATATCCTGTATATTCAAATCAAGGGTAGTAATAATGTCTTTACCATCAATTGGCTCAATTTCATTATTATCATTTAAGGGCTTCCACTGTCCTTTGGCTATTTTTTGCTTAAGTCTTTTACCATTCTTTCCTCTCAAATATTCGTAAAAACTCCCTTCAATCCCCACTCTACCTCTATAATCATCATATCCCACAGCACGTTCGGCTATTTTACCAATAGGATGCTCTCTTACAGTCCGTTGCTCAACTATAAGTCCTCCTTTATAAGTTCCTAAATTAAAGATTGGAAATGCTTTTATTTTCTGATATTCATTGTAACTAAGGTTACGGGTAATAAATAGATACCTGTTTTTATTCTTTCTGGACTTTCGAATTAAATTTTCATAATAGCCAGATGATTTTCCCAACATTTTCGAAAGGGAAGTGCTAAGTCCCTTAATACCATTTTCAAAATTATCATCAGAAACCGTTACGGCATCCATTCGAATATCAAATTTCGTTACAGAGGTAGCTAGAAGACTACCATCAGAAGTATAAACATTACCTCTATTTGCAGCAATCTCAAATGTTTTAACGGTTCCTTGTTCTGCAAGTGCTCTGTAAGCATTTCCGTTTACAAATTCAATTTGAACCAATTTATAAACTAGAGCGATGGCAAATAAAAATATAAACCCGGTAAGTAAATACACTTTGTTTAATATTTGCTTTTTCTGAACTCCCATTCTTAATTTTCTTTGATTACTTTAATTTTTTGAGGTGGTGTCTGAGGGGCAAACAATCCTTTTTCCTCCATTCGTATTGAAATACTCGATTCCATTTTTAATTTCATTAAGTCAGATTTGGTGGCTATATGTATCGACCTTAGTTCTCTTTTATGTTTGTTAAGCTGAGCTATTTTTTGGACCTTAGTGTCTATTCTATGTGAACTGGTAATCATTAACAAGGCAAGTGCTGTTAAAAAAATAATAAAACCCCAATTCTTTCTAGCATTTTGGTCAACAAGAAACTTTCCTTTTAAAATATTGTTTAGAGTTTCCTTGTTAAATGGCATTTGTTTTATGCTTTTATTCTTGTTGCTATTCTCAATTTAGCACTACGCGCTCTATTGTTTATTTTAATTTCATCTTGAGTTGGAACGATCAGTTTTCCTTCTTTTTTCAGAGGAACATATTTATTTCCGTAAAAATCCATTTCAGCTTCACCTTCAAACTTTCCGTTGAGAATAAATCTTTTCACCAATCTGTCTTCTAAGGAATGATATGATATAACACTTAATCTTCCTTTTTCATTTAATAAATCAATTGTTTGCATTAAAAATTCTTTTAATACTTCAATTTCCTGATTCACTTCAATTCGAATTGCTTGAAATATTTGAGCCAAAATTTTATGCTCTTTGCTTTTTGGTAAAAACCTGCTCAAAACTTTTTTTAAATCAAAACTTGTTATTATTTCATTTTCAACACGAGCCGATACAATTTCCTTAGCTATAGCTCTGGCATTTCTTAATTCTCCATATTGAAATAGTACATTACTCAAATCTTCCTCCTTATATTTATTTATCACTCCAAAAGCAGACAAACCAACACGTATATCCATTCTCATATCTAAATCTGCATCAAATCGAGTTGAAAATCCCCTTTCCGCTTCATCAAACTGATGAGATGACACTCCCAAATCGGCTAAAATTCCATCTACTTTTTTTACACCCTGAAATCTTAAAAACCTTTTAATATGTCTGAAATTCTCATTGATTAATACAAATCGATCATCATTTATTTCATTATCCAAAGCATCCTTATCTTGATCAAAAGCATATAATTTACCTTCTTTATCCAACCTATTCAAGATCTCCCTAGAATGTCCACCACCACCAAAAGTTACATCAACATAAATTCCTTTAGGGTCAATATTCAAACCATCAACACTTTCAAAGAGCAGAACCGGATTATGATAAGCCATCACCTTCATCATTTTGATTACCCATAACCTCTTCCGCCAATTCGGCAAAATCAATAGTGGCCTCGTCAATAGCAACTTCATACTTATTCTTATCCCATATTTCAATAATATTCACAGAGGACGACAATACCACTTCCCTAGTTATCCCGGCAAACGAGTGCAAATCTTTAGGGATTAACAGCCTTCCGGAAACATCCAATTCAATTATTTTAACTCCTGCCGTAAATCTTCTAATAAAATCGTTGTTTTTTTTCACAAACCTATTTAGCTTGTTCACTTTTTCCATCATCAAATTCCATTCGTTCATGGGGTACATTTCTAAACAAGGCTGGAAAACCGAACGTTTCAAAACAAAGCCATCTTGCAAGATGCTAGACAACTGTTTTTTAACTGCAGAAGGCAACATTAACCTGCCTTTTACATCGGCTTTACATTCATATGTACCTATAAGATTTACCACTTGGTTGCTAAAAACATTAATTATTATGACAAATATAAAGAAAATTACCACTTTTTTCCATTTTTTACCACTTTGTTAATAACTTTCTTTTTAAAATAATATTGTGTTGAGTTACAATGTTTTAAATAATTTTATCCCTTTTTGTTAAAATAAAATTGAAGTAATGAAAAGAAAATTAGTACTTTGAACTAAATTATTTAAATTTGTAAATAGCTTAACAACAATAATTCTTAATGAAATATACTCTTAAAAAGGATGGCAAATATTCGTACTTAGAATCAGGTGAAGAGAGCGGAACCCCCTTAATAATTTTACATGGGTTGATGGGAAATTTAAGTAATTTCGATGGCGTGTTTGATCATTTTTCGAATTTAGGATACAGAATATTAATGCCCGAATTGCCCTTATATACAATGCCATTACTCAAAACTAATGTCAAATCATTATCAAAATTTATTAAGGATTTTGTAAGGCAATTAAGTATAAAAAATTATATTTTATTAGGTAATTCTTTAGGTGGTCACATTGCATTGTATCACACCAAATTAAACCTTTCTAATGTTTCCGGGCTGGTATTAACTGGTAGTTCAGGATTATATGAAAACGCTATGGGAGGAAGCTACCCAAAGCGTGGTGATTATGAATATATTAAACAAAAAGCTGAAGATGTATTTTACGACTCTGCTATTGCCACTAAAGAAGTTGTGGATGAAGTATTTGAGGTTGTAAATGACAGATCTAAGGTTATTCGAACGCTTTCAATTGCCAAAAGTGCGATTCGCCATAATATGAGAAAGGATTTACCTAATCTGACTATACCAACATGTTTAATTTGGGGTAAAAATGACACCGTTACTCCTCCGGAGGTGGCTGAAGAGTTTCACGAACTTTTGCCAAACTCAGAATTACATTGGATAGATAAATGTGGCCATGCAGCTATGATGGAACATCCCGATGAATTTAATATTCATCTTGAATCATGGCTGAATGAAAATTTCAAATAAAACTTCATTTATAAATACATTTTTACCTGTTGAAAATGAAAATAAAATCAGCTGAATTTGTAATTAGCAATACAGATGTTTCCAAATGTCCAAAGAAACAAATACCCGAATACGCATTTATTGGGCGATCAAATGTTGGAAAATCCTCTTTGATCAATATGCTAACCAACCATAAAAAATTGGCTAAAATATCGGGTAAGCCAGGAAAAACGCAGTTGATTAACCATTTCATAATTAATAACAATTGGTTTTTGGTTGATTTGCCGGGCTATGGTTATGCAAAAGTTTCTAAAAGTAAAAGACAAAGTTTTCAGAAATTTATAAAGGATTATTTTCTAAATCGAGAGCAATTGGTTTGCTCTTTTGTTTTAGTTGATTCACGACATGAACCACAAAAAATTGATTTAGAATTTATGGGGTTTTTAGGTGAAAACGGGATTCCTTTTTGCATTATTTTCACAAAGGCAGATAAATTGAGTAAAACAAAACTTCAACAAAATTTGACCAAATATAAAAATGAAATTCTTAAAACATGGGAATCTGTTCCAACTCATTTTGTGACTTCAGCTGAAACTGCCATAGGTAAAGAGGATGTTTTAAATTTTATTGGCCAGGTAAATATAGATGTTGCCCAAAACTTCGTATAAACCACTAAAAATTATTTCCATTCCTTCTATTTTTCTCTTGCCTCATTCCATTGCCATGCATTTCTTTTTGATGTTTAGCAAACCAATAAGGCTCTTCTAATTCATTTTCATAGATGTAGGTTGCAATTTTTCGAATTTCCTCTTCAATAAAAACTTGATTTGGCATTACATTAAAATTATCAACTGCACCTGGCATAAGTGCGTTTTCTACTTTTGGATCCATTGTCCATTTTGTAATCGCTTCAACAAAATTTTCTTTAGCTCTGTAAGATCTTGAATATCTCCGTTTTACTGCTGCCATTGGAGGAGCTATTATAACATCATGTGATTCCGAATTAATACTATGACATATATAACATTTGGTATTTAATAATCCATATATAGAATTATCATCACCTAGTTCACTTATTTTTGCATGATCATTTTCTACTATTGGTTTCTTTTTACCATTCTCACATGCCGTAAGACTAGTTAAAAGGATTAATAAAAATATAAACTTTGCATTCATAATGTTTTACATTTAGAAAATTAATTGCATCTTCCTTTAGGGTTATTTAATATTTCATTATAAAATTCTAATGAAATAAATTGAGGCTCATATTCAATATTCAAATTTTCTAAGTTAGAAGTAAATGATCGCATATGATTTTGAGAACCACAATTTAGTTTTTGGTACATAGCCTCAACATCTGAATGACTGGCATTTAAAATAAAATCATTTAAATCATTAATATCTAAATCTTCTATTGTTGCTCCAACAATTAATGCTTTCTCAATTGATTGACTCGCTAAACCCACTAATTCATCATATAAATTCTGTAATATCTCATTAGAAAATTTCCCACTTCCATTCAAAGACAAATCTTCAATATTATATTTATTCATAATCACTGAAACAGCATCCATATGAGTTTGCTCACTATTTGCTATGTTAATAAAAATGTTATTTTGGTAGAGGTCATATGAAAACAAATAAACATCTCTTGCCAACTTTTCTTCCTCTTTTAAAAATTGCAGATTTTCTATTTCTTGTT
>JAUXGV010000025.1 GCA_030621915.1 Flavobacteriaceae bacterium | reverse complement strand
CTTAGCTACGATAAGGTTTTTTAACGAAGTTAGTGTGCAAAAGAACGAGTCTGAACGGGCAAGTTATTACAGAACAACCCCTTAGTTCACATGGAACTGCGCAAAACAATTCGGGGTGAATTAGAAGCCTTTCAACTGATGGCATCAATAAATTCCTAACAATTAAATCCCTTAAAACCTTACTTGTCAACCTGAATGAGTTGCAAATAATTATTGTTTTTAGCAATTAATATTCCTTTTTTGGTAGGGTTATCCAACTTGATAAAGTTCATATTTTTTGTATCACCCTTTATATATAATCCACTTTCGGTTGCTGATATTGGGGTAAATTCTCCATTTCCATTACCTGTTAATAACAGGCCAAAACCCGCATCATTTCTCGGGGTTTCAATTTCTGAGGCATATAAATTTCCTGCTATTAAAATATCTTTATGGCCGTCATTGTTGATATCATCCAATAAAATATCATTAACAGAAGAAAATTGAGCCTCATTAGCTAATGGTGTTGCTTTAAATGTTCCATCTCCCAAATTTTCAAAATATGTAGTTGCAAAAGTATTGGCACCATAAGACAATGAACTGTTCAATGCATCTCCATAAACATCAATTAATGTTGCACTACCGAAATCATTATAGGTAGGAAATTTTTTCTTAATAAAAGGCATTTGAGTCGAGCTACATGATCGCCCCCTTAAGGGATAGTTTTTACCCAAATCGTAATAACTAAGCACAATATCTAAGGTTCCATTCTCATCAAAATCTGTTGAGTAGACCTCAAAAGGAGCTTCCGAACTTGCCTTGTATTTATAATTCAATCCTAAATTTCCGGCTACTAAATCCATATCGCCATCATTGTCCATGTCTTCTGAGGCTATGCTAAACCACCATCCGGTTTGATTGGATAATCCAGAAACTTCAGTTATATTTTCAAATCCATCCGTGTTATTTTTATAAACCTGAACCGATGTCCATTCGCCAACAACAACCAAATCCTTTATTTGATCTCCGGTTACATCAACCCATTCCGCATCTGTAACCATACCTAGTCCTTCAAGTTCGGGAATCAATTCTTTGGTAACATCCTTAAAAACTATTTTTCCGTTTGAAGATTCATTCCTTAGCAGGCTACTACTTGCCGGAAAAGGGTATTTTCCAGGAACCAATCGTCCCCCCACAAATAAATCAAGGTCACCATCTCCATCATAATCAAATGGTTTTACCACAGAGCCACTGTTAAAATTCTGAGGTAAGGAATTTATTGCTTTGACGAAATTTCCAGAACCATCATTTTGATAGATTCTATCTTGTAATTCTTTTGATCCTTCCTCAAATTCATTACCGCCACTGACTACATATAAATCCAAATCCCCATCATTATCTGCATCAAAAAAGGCGGCTCCTATATCTTCAAAAGAAGCATCCTCTATCCATGTTTTTCTTGAAAATTTCGCAAAGGTTAGATCCTCTTTTTGTAGATACAATACCCCACTAAACCCTTTGGCTCCACCCACGTAAAAATCGTCCAATCCATCACCATTCACATCCCCAACGGCCAATCCAGGCCCAAAATTTGACATTTTATGAGGCAGTAACGTTTCCTTTTTAAAATCATCAAATACATTTTCCTGATGCTTGTAGTTTATATGTGTCTTTTCTGTAATATCCGTAAATAAGCCCAATTGTTTCTTGGGTATTACATTGGCCGGTTTAGAATCCTTATAATCCAATGTAATCATCTGATTAACTTCAATATTATTAATCGTTTGCATTTGCCCATCTGGCCATATAATTTCCAATTTTTCAAGCTCATCATCATCTCCCAACCCAAAATTCAAAAATTGACTTACAGAAGATTGAAAACCACGAGTTAGATACTGCTCAAGCACCTGTTTTTTGTCTTTTTGGCTAGCGATTAACCGAGCTCCAATGCCCAATTTATTTTTAGCCGAACCATTTAATTTTACTTTTAGATAATGCCCTAGACCTAAATCCGAACTATTATTTCTATAAATGAATGAAGTATCATCTGAATTGTTTACAATTACATCCATATCACCATCGTTGTCCAAGTCGGCATAAGCAGCTCCATTAGAGCTCGTGAGTAATTCACCCCCCCATGCTTTACTTTTATTGCTAAAGGTTAAATCTCCGTTATTTTTAAAAAAGTAATTGACTTTTTTTCGGGAAGGCATTTTTGACATAATATCTTTGATATAGGTTTGCATATCAATTTTTTTGCCTTGTTCTTTTAAATTTTTAATTTGCTGCTGTTGATGTTTTCGGTAATTTACAAAATCATTATTTCTAAAATCTCCTTTGATGCCGTTGGCCACAAACAAATCCTTCAACCCATCATTATCCATATCAAATAATAAGGGGCCCCAACTCCAATCGGTACTAGAAACACCAGCCAATTGGGCTATATCTGAGAATCTGGGTAAGTTATTATGAACTCCGTTATTAATTTGAAGGGTATTGTACATGTATTGATGGTGTAATCCCAAATCTACATGCTTATAAAATCTGGCAGGGTTCATTCCGCTCATACTTGTTTTAATGTCATAATTGTGTTCAGACATCATATCTAAAGCTATAAAATCGAGCATTCCATCATTGTTGAAATCGGCTATATCATTTCCCATGGAAAAATTGGAAATATGATTGGTTGTTTCTTTAATGACTTCTTTAAATTTACCATTTTGTTGGTTGATATACAGATGATCTTTTTCTGAATAATCATGTCCAACAATCACATCCGGCCATCCATCATTATTTAAATCACCAATTGACAATCCCAAACCAAATCCCATCAAATTGTTAATGATCCCTGCCTCTTTTGTAACATCTACAAACTTGCTGTTGTCATTTCTATACAAGCGTTCTCCTCTGAATTGTGATTCATTATTTAACAAATCCTCAATCGATTCATCAGGATACAATAGAATACCATGATTTAGTAAAAACATATCTAAATCCCCGTCTCTATCATAATCAAAAAAGGAAGCCTGTGTTGAAAAGTGTGGTAAATCTAATCCATAAGCCGCTGCCTTTTCTGCAAAAAGAGGTATGCCTTGAGCGTTATTTCCGTTATTAATGTATAATTCATTTCGTCGTTTATTGGGATCGTTGAATTTTCCTGATTTACTGATGTAAATATCTAATTTTCCATCCTCATTGATATCTACCAGAGTTACCCCAGTTGGAAAACCATATTTTCCTTTGACATTGGCAGAAGTTGTTGCGTCAATAAAGGTCAGATTTCCTTGATTCAAATACAATTTATTTGATTTTAAATTAGAGATAAAATAAATATCTGGTAAGTCATCTCCATTTAAATCTCCAACAGCGACTCCTGCACCATTGTAAAAATATTCATACAGCAAGCCATTCATGGAAGTAGATTCCTTTAAAATGTTCCTAAATTCAATATGGGTAATATCGGAAGGCATTATAGTGAACAAAGAGTCCGATTTTTTGCTTATTGCAATTTCTTCTTTTCTGTCAATCCTATCACAGGAAACAATTACTATAGAAAAAATACTAACTAATAAAAAGGTTTTTAATGAAAACATCATTTGGTTTTTGTTCAAAATTACTATAAAAATATAGTGTTGTCCGGTTAAACCCGCATTATGCATTAGAAAATCTATTACATCTTGAAAATACTTCAAAACCTAACACTTCGCTGCATTTTTTAATTTAACCGTAACGGCCCCGAGCACTCGGGGTGCTAAAATTAAGAAAGCACTAGTTTTTATTGTATTTTTAATTCTCATCACGAAGTTCAAATGCATAATTCGGATTAAAACTTAAGATTACTTCACTTTGCTCGCAATGACCTGATAATTGTGTGAATATGGTCGTATGGGTTGGCTTTAACGCCGTCAACCCATACGACCAATAATTAACTGATAAAAATGTCATTGCTAAGGAAGGCAAACTATTCCAAAATTCGCAATTATATCGGACATCATTGATAAAAAAGAGTAAAAAAAAGAGGCTAAGTTAATTTAACCAGCCTCTTTTTTCACTCTAAATTAACTCAAATAATTAGTTATTATAACCTGGATTTTGCTCTAATTGTGTATCGGGCAAATCAAACTCCGGACCAGGAATTGGCCATAAATAATCTCTTCCAGGATTAAATGATCTTGTTCCTCCTGGATCATTAATTCCATCCATAACTTCTTCGGCAATACCCCATCTACGAACATCTGAATATCGTAATCCTTCGAGAGGTAATTCAACCCTTCTTTCATGCCTTATTACTTCTCTCATTTGGTCTTGAGACAATCCTGCCGGAATCGGCGGCATCATAACACTTTGTCTAGAACGAACCTGATTAATTGCATCATATACAGAACCATCTGGTCCAGAGGCTTCATTTTGAGCCTCAGCATACATCAACAAAATATCTGCATATCTCAATAAAATTACATTCAATCCGCCCCTTGTTGGATATGGTATTGGTGTTACAAAAGTATTTTCATCATAGGGGGTGTATTTTTTAAACCCAAATCCCATTTCAAAGGTTAATAAATCATCCACTTGAGCACCATTGTTATAGGTTGTTCCGGGTACAAAAATGGTTTGTTTCAATCTAGGATCTCTATTTTCATAAGGATTATCTGAGTCGTACATTGGTGATTCATCAATTGATTTACCATCTGTCATATGATAATCATCAACCAATTCAGGTAAAGGCACTATTGATGACCAACCGCCACCGCTGCCAAGACCAATATACAATTCATAAAAATTACCTACTTCAGGTGAAATGTATTGTGCATCAAAAATCACTTCTTGATTGTTTTCATTTTCTTCAAGGAATAGTTCACGATAAGAAGGAAATAGGCTATAACCCATACCCATTACGTCACCAGCGGCCTCAGCAGCAGCAGCCCATTCTTCATTAAACAATAAAACCCTTGCTTTTAATCCAACTGCAGCTCCTTTTGTTGCCCTTCCTACATCAGATGCAGATGAAGGCAGTACAGCCGCGGCCGCATTTAAATCAGCCACAATTTGTGTAATTACAGCATCTTTTGCAGTTCTTGGCAATTGGCCATGTTCTAACTTAGGTTGTTCCAAAATTAAAGGAACACCTCCATAATGTTCTGTCAATTGAAAGTAAAAGTAAGCTCTCAAAAATAAAGCTTCTCCTTTGATTCTGGTTTTTAAATCTGCATCCATCTCAACGGCATCAATATTATCTATTACAGTGTTGGCACGGCCAATTCCGCTATATAGACCACGCCAAAAGCCACCAACTGCCCAGGGTCCCCAAATATCATGGGTACCATCAGCAATGGCTTTAAAACCTTCCCAAGGATAATTATTGTAAGCGTTATCAGCAACTGCATCTAAATACAGGACATTTTCAACGAAATTCTCTAAAGAACTGTACGTACCATCTATAGCAAGTAGTGCATCACTTTCTGTTTTCCAAAAAGTTTCTGCAGATATTTGCGTTGTTGAGCTCACTTCAAGCACATCTTTGGTACAAGATGAAACTATCAATATGGCCAACACTAATCCAAAATATTTTTTAATTGTTTTCATACTTTATTTTTTTATAATGAAAGGTTAATACCTAAAGAGTAAATAATAACATTAGAGTATGAGCCTCTTCCTGCAGTTACATTTTTCTCGGGATCCAATCCTCTGTATTTTGTAAATGTAAATGGGTTTTGAGCATTCACATAAACTCTCAATTTATCTATGTTTATTTTCTCTAATATATCATCCGCTAAACTATATCCTAATTGAATATTTTTAATTCTAGTAAAAGAAGAGTCCTCCAACAAGAAAGAAGAAGTTCTCCATGCGTTGTTGATATAGTTACTGGACCTTGTTAACCTAGGATAAGAATTGTTTGGGTTTTCAGCAGTCCATGCGTTGTTTTGCCAGAATGTGGGTACACCAGCCCCATTAAAAAATGGTTTTTGTTCATGCTCTGTTATAGCTTTAATACCTCCAAACCCTTGAAGCATTAAAGCAAAATCAAATCCTTTATAGCCTGCACTAATATTGCCACCATATGACGATGTTGGTATAGAACTCCCCGCAGCCTGTCTGTCATCTCCATCAATAAAACCACTATTATCTAAATCTTCAAACTTTACATCACCGGGCTGCGCTCCAGGTTGTGCTCCATGAGCAATAACTTCTGCTTCATTTTGAAAAATACCGATTGCTTTTACAACATAAAATTCCCGGATAGAATATCCTTCTTCCAGCCTTGTATAGCCTCCATATTGTGGTGCGGCTATTTTTGTTATTTCATTGTTTATTGAAGTGTAATTAAATGAAATACCATAGGTAAAATCACCAAGTCTATTATTATGTGTAACTGCAAACTCCATTCCTGTATTTTTAACAGAGGCCAAATTAACCAATGGAGGAGCTAAGCCACCAATAACACTTGAGATACTTGTTGATCTTAATATATCATCCGTTGTTTTGTCAAAATAATCAACAACCAAACCTAATTTACCATCCCAAGCGTTTAAATCAAATCCAACGTTAAATTGAGTAGATGTTTCCCAAGTAATATCTGGATTGGGCAGGCTAGTTTGAGCGGCACCTCCAACGAGTCCACCTCCATAAGAATAGTTTTGCCCTAAAGAATAAGTGGCACTATATCGGTTTGGGCCAATATCCTGATTCCCTAATTGACCCCAAGAACCTCTTAGTTTTAAATTATTAATCACTCGGCTGTCTTTCATAAAGTCTTCTTCAGATACTCTCCAACCGGCAGAAACTGATGGAAAGATTCCCCATTTATTTCCTTCCGCAAAATTTGAAGAGCCATCATATCTTACATTGGCTTCCAATAAATATTTTTCTTTATAATTATAAGTTGCTCGTCCAAACCAAGATTGTAGTCCAAAATCTATATGGCCACCTCCAGCTGTTGGATCTATAGAGCCTGCATCAATTTCATTTAATGCATTACTTGGGATTCCAGCTTTTGAAGCATTTAAATAGTCAATTTTATCTGTATCCTGATTAAATCCTGCTAAAAGAGTAATATTGTGATTTTCTCCAAATGTTTTGGCATAATCCAACCTTGCATTTAAGGTTATACGTGTTCTGCTATTGTATGAATTAGCAGCCGATAATGGCGAACCACCAAAACCTTGTGCTTGACCCTCAAATGTTTTCGGGTTATAAATTAATATTTCTGGCCTGAATATTTTTCGAAGGTCATGGTTCTTTGTTACTGCCGCCATACCTGTAAGTTTAAGCCCCTCAATAATTTCATAGATACCAGACATGTTTAAGACATATTCATCTTTGGATAAATCATTTTTCCCTTCTAATGCTCCTGCCAAAGAATTTTGAGAGGCGCCACCTGGTACCCAGGTACTTGCGTATCTGCCATCTTCAAGATAGGTTCCATAATGAGGTAAGGCTCTATTTACCCATCCGGTTAATGTACTGGCACCATTCACTGGATCGTGTACATCATCATGCCTTCCGGCAATACCCACTTTAATATTGAATTTTTTTGAAATTTGAGAATTCAAATTCATTCTAACATTAAACTGCTCTGCACTTGTGCCCAATAACACACCTTTCTGATCTATATAACCTAAAGAGAATGAATATTGAGTGCTTTCAGTACCTCCTCCAATTCTCATATTATAAGATGAGATATTGGCGCTTCGATACATCTCATTGTTCCAATCCGTGTTAGGATATAGATAGGGGTCTGAACCATTTCTATATTCATTAATAACATCTTGCGAATAAAGCGGCGTTGAAGTAGGATCTTCATTGTTAATGGCAAGATTTTTTAATTCCATAAACTCCACAGAATTGGTTACATAATCAGTAAGTCTTGTTGCCTCTTGTACCCCAGTATAAATATCAAAATCAACTTGCAATTTCCCTACCTTACCTTTTGTAGTAGTAATTAAAATAACACCATTTGCCGACCTAGCACCGTATATAGCACTTGACGCAGCATCTTTTAATACAGTTAATGTTTCAATATCATTAGGGCTAACATTGTCTAAACTACTAATAACGCCATCTACCAAAACCAAGGGATTATTATTTCCTAGTGTTCCAATACCCCTGATTCTAATGAAAGCTCCGTCGCCACCTGGTTTACCAGATTGCTGTAACACGGTTACCCCAGAAGCCATACCAGAAAGCATTTGGGATGCTTTTGTAAATGGTCTATCTTTTACATCATCTGCTTTAACAGTTGATAATGACCCTGTAAGGTTCACTTTTTTCTGGGTTCCATATCCAACCACAACAACTTCATCCAGAATATTCTCTGTATCTTCTTGAAAGGCTATGTCTATAGTTGTTGAACTTCCAACTGTACTGGTTATCGTAAGCATACCTAAATAAGAGTATGAAATTACATCGCCTACGGTAGCTTCAATAGAATAATTTCCATCAAAGTCAGTTTGTGTTCCTCTATTAGTTCCCACAATTATGATATTTACTCCTGGTAGTGGTAGTCCAGTTTGATCGGTTACAGTACCCGTAATATTGGACTGTACTTGACCTAATTCGCTCGTATTACTTGCATTTATTTGAAGCAAGAACATAAAAAAAAGAATAAGAGTTATTCTCGCCTTCATGTTTAAAGTAAAAACAGCAATGCTATTTTTTGAAATTCTAAAAATATTTTTCATTTTTTTGAATTAGATTAAAATTGATTCATTAATTTGAATTTGTTAGTAATGAAAGACGGCTTTAAGCGATCTCCTTTTTGATTGAATTCTAAAATGTTTATTTTCCCATAAATTAAATTTTAATGATTAATATTTGTTAGTAATTAAGTTTAATAAGACTTATTAAAAGTTGTCCAAAGATAAAACATGATGTTCATTAACACCTCCTCTATATTATCCAAATCTTTCACAATGTTTGCTGCAAAGGTTTGTTCAACAGGCTTTTTGAAATCATTCAAATATAAATAACGAATTAATTAACAACCAGTACACATCAGTCTATTAATGGGATTTTTTAGCTTTTATTTATAATTGATTAAAACGTCTACATTTATGATTAAAATGTATCCTTAAAACGGGGCGATATTAAGTCACCTTCAATAACATTATGAATAATATTGCTATTTTTACAAAAATGACATATTTGTGCATTCTTTGTTTAAATATGCTTTTGATAAGGATTTTTTCTATTGAAAGGATGCTGTTAACTATATTCTAAATGTCTATTTATAAAATTTATACCATATTACTTTGTGCCCTTTTGGCCTTGACTAAGTTATCCGGTCAAAGTCACAACAATTTTCAACACCTCAAACCAACATATAATGGAGAATCTATAAAGCCTATCAATTCAGTTCAGGATCATCTTGGACATATTTGGTTTTCCTATAAATCGGGATTATTAATATATGATGGTTACAACTATTCACACATTTCAATTGGTGAAATTTTCCCTATTGCAACTCAAGATGATCGGATTAATAATATATCCAAAGATTATCATGACAATATCTGGGTTCTTTCCAACAATGGATTGATTGCTAAATATAATAACAATGGGCAGATTGAATTTTTGAGTTCAAAAATTCAAGCTAAAATAACTTCTATTCATATGTTTAGTGATTCAATATTTCTTGTATTGAAAAATGGAATTATTTTAAGATATATCAATGATGATTTTGAAAAAATAGTCAGAATTCCCGAAATTGATGGAATTATAAAACAAATAAAAGATATCGAATTTTTTTCATCTAATGATTTGTATATAAGTACCACGGATGGAAATATTATGAAATATAATATAAGCTCAAAATTATTGCATGAAATAAAGCTTCCGTTTTCTAAATATTCTGGAAATCTAGTGCTGGCCAAAGATTATAATAAGCGCCTCTGGATTGGAACAGAAACCTCAGGCTTGTTTGTTTATGATGTAATTAATGAGACTTTTATTCAAGGCAGCCTTTTTGAGGCAAACCAATTCGATATATATCATGAACTCTTTATAACTATTTTTTGCGACAGCAAAGGGTATATTTGGGCCGGTACTGATGGCGGTGGCCTGTATCAAGTGAACCTCAGTAACGGAGCTATTGAAATATTTAGGCATCATCCTAACAACAGTTTTTCCTTAAGTAGTAATACCATTATGGATGTTATGGAGGATAGTAATGGAAATATATGGATTATAACAAATTATGGGGATCTCAATATATATTCAAATAGAAATAGTAACATAAATTACCACGAGGGTTCTGGTAACAGAGTTCCGTCAAGGGTTCTGTCGATTTATAAAGATTCCAAAGATATTCTATGGTTGGGGTTGGATGGAACAGGTCTAACTAAAATCACAACCCAAGCAAACGGAAATATTGAAGAAAAACAATATTTTAATAATATTAATAATGGCTTTTATATTCAATCCATTGCAGAAGATGATCATGGTAATTTTTGGTTTGGAACATACAAAAATGGCCTTTGGTTTTATAATTCGGCAAAGAGTGAATTTAAGAACATCCCAATTATAAATTCAAATAATGAACTGGTAAAAGATGTAAGAACCGTTGTAAAAGATTTTAAAAATCGAATTTGGGTTGGATCTAATAATACGCTTAATATATTCTCCGGCGAAAACAAGCAAATTGCCGTTTTTACCAATAAAATGAGCAAAATAAATAACGATATGTTACAGGGCATGGTAGAGGATAAAAACGGAACGATTTGGCTGGGTTATATTTATCAGGGGCTCATTAAACTAAATGAAAACGAAAACAACCTGCAAGAATCAACTTTTACCAGATATCCTAATAATGAAAATTTACTAGTTGAAAATAGTTATGGGATTTATGATATGACCAAAGATGATAACGGAATCATCTGGCTTGTAAACAGTAATAAAAAATTGATAAAATTTAACCCTGAAAACCAGACGTATCATAGCTTTAACAAATTCGAACCTCTAAAGGATCTCGATTTTCAATCGATATTGTCAACTGAGAAAAATAAACTTTGGTTGGGATCTACTAATGGAATTTGGAATTTAAATCTAAATGATTCGATTACTACAAGCTATCATGTAAAAGATGGTATTCAAGGTAACTTTTTATTGGGGAGGAGTGCTTTTCAGGATAAAAATGGCTTGCTGTATTTTGGAGGAGAAAATGGCCTAAATTTTTTCGATCCACAAAAAATAAATAAACAGAAGTCATTGGTTAGTTTTCATATTGAAGCCATAGAGATTTTAAATCAACCGGCAAAATCAATTATTCCGGATCAATTAACCACAGGAATATCCAATATTACGGCGTTAAAATTAAAAAATAACCAATCCTCATTCTCCTTTAAATTTTCAGCCCTAGATTATATTTTAGATTCTAATTTTTATTATCAATACAGACTATTAGGATTTAATGACAAATGGATTGACACGCATAAAGAACGTGTCGCTACCTACACCAATATACCAGCCGGTAATTATATATTTGAAGTCAGGGCTGGTTCGAAAAGAAATAACTGGGATATTGGTACGAAAAAAATTGATATAAATATAGAATCAGTCATATGGAATAAACCCATAGCGTATTTGTTCTATTTGTTGCTTTTTGGACTTTTTATTTATTTTATACGAAATTGGTATTCAATGAAAAAAAATTTATTATCAGAAAAAATTAGTCATCAAAAAGAAAGAGAACTATCTGATTTAAAAATGAATTTTTTCACAAAAATGTCTCATGAAATTCAAACTCCGATTACACTAATATTAGGGCCCATTGGAGATATGATAAAGCGCGCCGAGCAAAATGGTAATTTACTTTTGAAACAAAGATTGGGTATTATTTCAAATAATGTTAATCGATTGTCTCGAATTGCCTTTGAACTAACAACCGCAAGAGATAAAGAAATAGGACAACTCAGTCTGATGGTAACCAAAAATAATTTATTTGAAGATCTTCAAAATATATCATTGGCATTTAAGGAAATTGCAAGAATAAAGAATATTGATTTTTCTATCAATTGCCCAAAGAACTTAATAATTGTATGGTATGATAAGGAAAAAATCGAACATGTTATTTATAATTTAGTTTCCAATGCTTTTAAGTTTACACCAAAGGATGGCAATATCCAGTTGGTGGTATCTCCATTAAACAAGAAAGAAAGTATTAAAATTTCAATTTTAGATTCAGGAGCAGGAATTCCTAAAGAAGAATTAAAAGATATTTTTAAGTTATTTTATCAATCAGAATTAGGTAAACAAAAAAAAGGAACCGGCATTGGTTTGGCTCTTGCTAAGGACATTCTTAATTTACATCATGGTAAAATAAAGGTGAATTCCTCGCCAACTGAAGGGACTAATTTTACCGTTATTCTTCCCATATCAAAAAATTCTTATACCGATACAGAAAGGATCATGGAAGATTCAGAAATACCATCTGCAAAAGACACTCCTTCCCACAATGAGGTTCAAGATCAGGTAGATTTATTGACAAATGATATAGTAAAAAAAACAATTCTTATTGTTGAGGACAGTTTTGAATTACAAGTTTTTTTAAAGGATCTTTTATCCCCTATATACAATATACTACAGGCGGAAAATGGTGAAGAAGGGTTACAATATGCCAAAACAAGAATACCTGATCTTATATTAAGTGATATCATGATGCCAGTAATGGATGGCATTGAAATGTGCAACTTATTACATAAAGACCCTCTAACAGATCATATTCCTATCGTTTTAATTACTGCAAAAAATTCTTCAAATTCAAAAATCCAGGGATTAAGATCAGGCGCTATAGAATATATTAACAAACCTTTTGACACGAATGAGCTGATTTTAAAAATTAATAATATTATTTCTTCTAAAGAACTAATAATTTCCAAATATCGTAAAGAAATAATTACCAGCCCTGATGTCAAACTAGACATGAGTCAGGATGATGTTTTTTTAGAAAAATTAATGGCTGAAGTTAATGTAAGGATTAAAAGCCCCAATTTTAAAATGGAAGAATTGGCAGAAGCATTACATATGAGTTACTCGGTTTTATACAGAAAATGCCAGGCCATAACCGGACTAAATTTGGTAGATTTTGTTTGTGATTTACGCCTAAAGAAAGCTGTCATTATTTTGATAAAATTTGGTTATTCGATTTCTGAAACTGCTTTTATGGTTGGATTTAATGACCCCAGATATTTCTCGAAACGTTTTAAAAAACGTTTCGGAGTAAATCCAAAATTATTTATAATTGAATCCAAAAAAATAGGTGTTCAAAAATATTTAAAAGCACATGGCCTGGAAATTATGGAATAATTCATTCCATTTAAAATCGATCAAACATTTTTGATTATATATTTTTTAGAAACTTATTCATTAATTATATTTACATTATTATGCCATAAAGTGACCATGAAAGCAAATTTTAGAAAATTAAAATCTCCTATTGAGCAGGCATTCCACATAAGAAAAGATGAGCGAAAGTGCTTTGATGACAACTGGCATTTTCATGAAATGCTTGAGTTTGTTGTAATTATGAAAGGAACTGGCAAAAGATATATTGGCGATTCTATTGAAACTTTTTCTAAAGGAGATGTTATATTGGTGGGAGAAAAATTGCCTCATGTATGGAGAAGTATGGTAATGGAAAGTGATAGTATCTCAAAAAGGAAATGTTCATCAATAATAATTCAATTCTCCTCTGATTTTCTGGGTTCTAAATTTTTAGAATTGACAGAATCAAATGAAATAAAAGAGCTTTTCAAAAGAGCTGAAATGGGCATTTCCTTTCAAAATAAAACGCGTAAAATAATTGAGGGTAAAATTAAGGACCTGTTGAAATATGATGGAATGGAACGTTTGATAAAACTTCTGGAGGTTTTACGAATAGCTTCCAAATCAAATGAATATAAACTATTAGCCAGCCCTTTATTTAAAGAGGTAATTTATAAAAGTGATGTAAAAATTAATAGAATATTTGAATATGTTATGGATAATTTTTCAAACCCCATATCCTTAGATAATGTTGCGTCTATTGCTTCCATGAATAAAACAGCATTCTGTCGTTATTTTAAAAAAAGAACCGAAAAAACCTTTTCTGCCTTTTTAAATGAAATCAGAATTGGATATGCATGTAAAATGATTAGTGAAGAAAATCACACCATAACGGAAGCCGCCTATTCAAGTGGGTATAACAGCCCATCTAATTTCAACAAACAATTTAGATTGATAAAGGGAATTTCTCCTTCAGAATTTTATAATAATACAAAAGAATTGTAAATAGTTGTTAATCTTTCACAAGAACAATTTGTGAGATCATTAAATTACCACCATGTTCCATTTTTGCTTTGAAAACTAGTTTTCCGTCATTACTATCCTCTCGCATCACGTGAAACTTAACCCACTTTCCATCCTTTCCTCCATGTTTATCTAGTTTCACCTTTCTTCCTTCAAATTCGAGATACCCTTCTCTCCCTTTATTATTCCAGTCATTGAATTGTACATAAAAAGTCCCTAATATTCCATTAGGGCAGTTCACTTCAACGGCCATTTTTGGCCCGTGCCATGCACTTACATGATCATCTAACCAAACGCCTTCGGCCTTTACCTTATATTTTGACCCTTCATTGGCTGAAATCACTGCATCCAGATTCTTAGTCCAAGGCGTACTTACTTCCTTATCTGTCATTAATTTACCAGCATCCACATGAATTAAAATATTTTCAAATTCACCATCTGTATCCACTCTTTCTGCCCTTGGAATAATGGGGAATAAATCATTTAAATACTTTTCATCCACTGCTTGATCAGGATTGAAATCAATGCCTTGCATATATTCAGTTAAACTGTATTTAAGCTGTCTCGCTACAGGATTATCTGCATTGGAAATATCGAATCCACAAACCAGTAATTTTCCTTTGCCCACTTTAAATTCAAAAATAGCTCCTTCTTTATTATTCCTGTGAAAATCATCTACCACCTGAGCAATCGGCTTGTATTTTACAGGTAAGTCGTTCAGTATAAATCCTTTGGTACTTTTCTTGAAAGTTTCCCATTGCCAGTCGCTATGAAAAGAAGTTGGAAAATTCTTAAAAACAGCATGCTCATCTTTCAACAACAATCCAATACTGGTTTTACCCTGACCGGGGAAAAAGGTTAAAGACCAGTACAAGGGGTAAAAATCAACAGATATACTGTTCTCCTCTGCTCCTAAATTATGAGCCAGTAGCAATACCTTGCCTCCATTATTCAATGCTGATATGGTCTCATCATTCATTTCATCGGTAACCAATATAGTTTCATTTGACCCCAGGGGTAATTCTTCCGGATATACCCAGATCTTCCAATCATTTTTAAAATGAGTATCCTTTAATTGAATCAAAACTGTTAGTTGTTGTGCGCTGTCCAATTCTTTCAAGTCCATCATTATATTTCCTACATCAACCAATTGGCCCACCAAAATATTCTTTACCGGCCAAATTTCTTCCTTTAAAACTTTTCCTTCCTGGTTAAGAATTTTCATTATTATCTCACCACTTTTAATTTCAGACTTTCCATAATGCGATAGTTGCACTTTTGCCTTAAAAATTTCATTATTGGTCCAGATAAATTTTTGGGTTCTTAATAAGGGCACCGTTTCATCAAAATGTTCCTTGAACTTTTGAGGCGTTGTAATCCCTTTGCTGTCCCAATGTGCATCCAGCCAGCCAATCAGCGCTTCTCCCTGTCCCTGATAGTCCTGCATACTCAATAACTGTACCCCGGCACAACTGGCAGTTCGTAAAAAGGATTCCGTTTCATACTTATACATGATCTGATTGAGCGCACCGGAAGCTCTTCTGAAATCTTCATCCTGATCTTCAACCCCATTTTTTATGGCCATCTCCCTAAATTCTTCAAAGTTTCTTGCTTTTAATGCACCGGTATATTTGTCAATTTCATCCCACGAAGGATAGACCGGCCATTGACCAATTTCATGCGCAATTATTGGAATATCCATTTGGCTATAGACGGCTTCAAAATCCCAATCAGTACCGGCGCCATTAAGGCCTCTTGTTCTCCCTACATCAGGAATATAATGTGTTGCCATATAGTCATCCACATCCATGATCTTTCTTGCAGTTGAAGTGGCATAAAGCCTTCTTGGATCTTTTTTCTTTAGGTCCGCGATCCATTGCTCCATCACATCAAAGTCTGCATTACCCAGTTCATTGCCAATACAAAACATAGTGAAAGAAGGGTTATTGCCATAAAAATCCACTACCCTGTTCATTTCGGCTGTAACAAAGGCATCTCTTTTCGGATCTTTCCCCAGGCCTTTTGGATGCCCTTTGGTATCCATTTCCGGTCTGCCTTTCACTATCATGTCTTCGCTCATCCACCAATCGATCCAAATAGATGCTTCGGCCTGAATGTAAATTCCAACGCGATTGGCTGCCTTAAAAGCCGCTTCCGGAGGACACCAGGAATGAAAACGCACATGATTCAATCCATAATCTTTATATATTCTAAATATACGGGACCAATCTTCTACCTTCATAGACGGATAACCTGTTAGAGGAAAATGAACACAATCTAAATTTCCTCTTAAAAAAATTGGCTGATTATTGATGGTTATATTGGTGCCATCATGACTAATTTCAAGGTAGCCAAATTCAGTTCTCTTTTGATCCTCAGACTTTCTGGTTTCTACGCTGCTGGTGAGCATATAGACCGTCGGGTCGAACTCCGTCCATTTTTTAAGTACCCTATTAAGGTCGAGTATAATTTCTTTTTTATGCTTCCCTTTGGATAATTTATGCTTAACACTAATTTTATGAAGCGAAATTTCCTTTCCAAGCTCACTAATCTCAATAGTTATTTCCGATTTTATATCGCTGGCTGATTCAATTTCCAGTTCCACTTTAAGCTGGTCATTGTCAAGCATTGGAAAAGTACGAACCGATGAAATAAAGGTCGGATCTTTAGCCTGCATCTCCATTCTACCGACTATCCCGTTCCAAATGCTTTGCGTGTATTCCCCATAGGCATGCCCTTTGTCACCAATATTATGAATCATATCATTATTAACCCGAATAGAAAGTTTATGCTTTCCGGGTTTTAACTTCCCTATATTGTGGATATGAGGTGTTCCCAAGGCGTCCTTCGTACTTAATTTATCACCATCAATAAAAATTTGAGATTCCCATAAAACACGTTCTAAGAAAATGTCAATATTTTTATGTTTCCATTTTTTAGGGATTTCAATAGTTCTTTCATACCAAGCAACTCCAATATATTTGTGGGTTGGCGTTAAAATACCAAAATCGGAACCTACGGTCTCTTCACCGTATGCAGCTTCTGCTAGAGTCCCTGGCAAATTTATTTTCAATCCTTTCGTCTTGGTTAATCCAGTTTCATTTTTATCTAACTGAACAGACCATTCCCCTTGCAATTCAATTATATTTTGTGCATGTAGTGCTGTTGTAAAAAGCATCAAACATGATATTATTTTAATAAAAGTAGTTTTCATTATTGGCCTATTTAAGATTATTTTTTTTATTATGAGCTAAGGGATTGTTCTGTAATAACTTGCCCGTTCAGACTCGTTCTTTTGCACACTAACTTCGTTAAAAAACCTTGTCGTAGCTAAGGCTATGTCTCCGTTTTTTGCCTTGTTATTGCACAAAATAACTTCGCCTGCTTTGGTCAACTTGTTCCATAATAATCCCTAAGACCCCCATATGACTATTGTTTAATTTAAGAATCTCTTCAAATTCTTTTTGGGATTCCAACAATTTATTCTTTCCCAAATAACCCAATCCCATAAGGTAGTGGCAATGAATTTTATTTTTTTTATTCAAATCGTCTTCCCAAATTAAAATATCGGGCAAAGAAATTGCGAAATAATCCATTTCAACAGCATCATTCAAATGTAATGTTCCGTAGGTTATTAAATTCTCAAATCGTTTAATTGCTTCTTTTTCTTTTCCTAATTTTAAAAGAGCAAGCCCTTGATAATATATTTTATCAGGCTGCTGATCATTATAAAAAATTGCCGCAGACGGTTCGGTTAATCCAATAACTGCTTTCTCCCAAAATAATTTTGCAGTATCAATCTCTCCCAATCCTTCATGAGCACAACCCAACCAATAGTCGATATCATTTTCTTGAACTCCAATTAATTTCCCTTCACCCAAATTATCTGGATATCTTTCGGTTCGCTGCAATAACATGATTCCTTTTTTATATTCCTTTTTAGAAATCACCTCCTTTGCCAATGCAATTAATGCAAATAAATATTCTCCAGTAACTTTTCCTTCACCACCTTCCCATGGATGAAAATGGCGTGAATCTATGAATTGAAGAGCGATTTCATGCGCTCCTATTTGATTTAATAAAATGCACTTTTCAAGATATAAATCATCACGAGAGTCAACCAAATTGGGATACTTATCTAATAAATCTAATCGCTTTTTATGTGAATAATTCAATCTTTTATATAATTGATCTAACTCCATCAGAACTCTTGCATCTTCATTATTTAATTTAAAAGCTTTTTCCATTTCCAACAATGCATTCTCCTTAGCATGCAGCTTATTAAAATAAGCAAAGGCTAAGTTTCGATGTACAGTAGGAAAATTAGAATCCAAATCTCTAGACTTTTCCCAATAAGTTATAGCCTTGGTATATTGCTTTTTATCATACAACAAATTCCCTAAATGATAATTAGCTTTTGCCGCTTTTGGTAAATATTGTATGGCACATTCCAAAATAGAAATAGCCTCTAATCTGTAAGCAAAATAATAGTCTGAATTTAACTTTTCTGCTTTTTCAAACAATTCAATTGCCAATTTTTTATTCCCTTTTTGCGCTTCAAACCATCCGTAAAAATAATGTGTCATAGAAGAACAGTACCCGCTTTTCATCCCTTCTTTTAACAATAAAACAGCTTCGTCAAAAAGTCCGGCATCTGCATAATCGAGTGCATATTCTATATAATTTTGTATTTCCCCTCGCATTAATTCATGAAGTTGATTGAGCGTTTCTTTTTGTGAATCAATTAGGAACAATTCGAATAAGGCTCCATAATTAAATCTGTCAATTTTAAGACTTTCCTCCGCTAACATCAAAGCATCTTTTTTGCTTCCTGTCGTCCGTAATAACGCAATCTTTAAAACCCGTGCTTTGTGATTATGACTGTTACGAATCAATGATTTTTCAACCAATTCTAATGCCAAAAACTTTTCTCCTTTTAATGTAGCCAATTGCGCCAAATGAAAATAAGCTGCATCCTGCCATTCGCCATTCCAAGCTGACTTATAAAAAGCGGCATAAGCCTCATCTAGGCAACCTTGATATTTTAGACATTGACCTAAATTATAAAATGGCTCTCCGTTATACGGGTTTGGATTTCGTTCTGTTAAAGTTTCAATGGCTTTTTTAAAATAACCCTCAGCTGTGGCAAATTGTCCTTTACGCAACAACAACAAACCCATTGCATTGTTATTTC
This sequence comes from Flavobacteriaceae bacterium, assembly GCA_030621915.1. Lineage (GTDB taxonomy): Bacteria > Bacteroidota > Bacteroidia > Flavobacteriales > Flavobacteriaceae > Lutimonas. The sequence continues at coordinate 4,744 of JAUXGV010000025.1, read as the reverse complement.
TTACATCACCTATTTCTCTACGCAACGCTTCTTTATAATAATCTTGAGGATCATAGGTTGCATGCCTATATTGTTCGAGGTGCAAACCTCTTAAATACAGCTGCTCTATACTTTCAACTTCATGAGGTGCTTTTGCTGCTTTTGCTGGTGAAGGGATTTCCTTATTGCTAAATACTTTTGGCTGATAACTAATTAAGACATTCTCCAATGCATCATATAATGTTAATTTGTATTCAGACTCGGGAATATCGGAATCTATCCTAATCCTTTTTTCAAAGGATGCTTTTGGAGATGCATCCATAACTTCCTCAAATAAAATAGAGCCTTTAACTTCTAATTGAATTTTTACATTCTTATAAACTCCTAAAGTATAGAATTTTATTACAGCCGATTCATCTTCTATTTCAATGTTTAACAAGGCTTCTTTGGTTGCATTTTTTACCATTCCCAAATCTCTATAGGGCATAAAATATTGAGAAAATTGCTTTTCTTCAAATGGATGAATCCATGAAAAATCGGGCTGATTGTCAGTGTAGACTCCACACATCAACTCTATATAAGGACCATCCTCATCGGTCAAGTTCTTATCCCAGGCCTTTCCAAATTCTCCGTTACCCCATGTCCATTGTTTCTTACCTGGTGAAACATGATGATCGGCCACATGGAGCAAACCTCCTTTACTATCATTTTCATATCCTCCTACAAAATTATAATCGCTGTTTATGGCCATATAAGACGTTGGAACTGGAATATTTTTATACCGAGAAATATCTGTTCCCGGGGAATAATCAACTTTATAGTAAGTTCCGGTGGCTATTGGAAAATCAGAAACATCTCTTTTGCCATGATCAAAAACAGCATTTACATCCGGTGGAAAAACCGATTGATAATCATCATTTACTTTTACAGCAGGATTTGCCCACCACAAAAAAGTCTGTGGCTGTGCAGTTCTATTGTACAACTTCGCTTTAATCTCTAAATAAGCCTTATCTGGATAGAGGGTAAATCCGGCCATCCCTTTTGTTCGACTCATCCGTTCTACTTCACTACACCAAACCGTTTTACTACCATCTTTATTCTCTTCTATCTCAAAATCTAAAGGTAAATATGTTGATGGACGATGATGTTGTGGCCAGTTGAATTCTATTCCGCCAGAAATCCAAGGACCGATAAGACCGACTAATGCAGGTTTTATTACCTGATTATAATATACAAAATGACGTTCTTTTGTTTTGTCGTAAGCCATTTGAACGCGACCACCTAATTCTGGCAATATCATAATTTTTAAAAAGTCGTTTTCTAAATAAACAGCCTGCCAAACTTTATCAACTTTAACATCATTTATTTTTTCAACAATAGGAAATGGATATACTTTTCCTGAACTTCCCTGATATACTCTTTTTTCTAGAAAAATTGGGTTCTTTTCTGGATCCCCAATTTCATAGGTTGGTATAACAACTTCTTCCTTCCAAACTTTTACCTTCATTAATCAACTAAAATATTTATTATTCAATCTTCAAACTATTTTTAATTTCTACCCAATAATCTCTTGTTCTATTTCTTCCAAAGATTTTCCTTTAGTTTCTGGTAAGTGCTTTTTCATAAACATAAATCCGGCTACTGAAATAATTCCATACAACCAAAAAGTACCTGATGCCCCCATCAATTCATTGAGCAATGGGAATGTGTAAGTCAATATAAAACTGGCCGACCATAAAGCAACTGTTGCAACTGCCATGGCAGCCCCCCTAATCCTATTCGGAAATATTTCGGAAAGTACTACCCAAGTAATTGGCGCCAATGACATGGAATAACAGGCTATTGCAGAAATCACCAAGATTAATAATGGCCAACCATTCATTTGAAAAAAGTACGCGGCACCCATTAAAGCGTAAATCCCAGCTAAGCCTCCTGCTCCCATCAACATTAAACTACGTCTCCCCCAACGATCAACAGTGAAAATAGCAACAAATGTGAAAATTAGATTTACGCTACCCGTAATTACTATGTTAAATAGAATATCTGAAACTCCGTATCCTGCAGCTGAAAATATTTCTTCTGCATAATTAAATATAACATTAATGCCACACCATTGCTGAAATGCTGCAATGACGATTCCTATAATCAATACTTTTTTTAATCCTGGCTCTAATAACTGACGGAAATTAACTTTTCCTGACCCTCCATCTTCAATACTAGCTTCAATGTTTTTAGCCTCAACTTTTGCATATTGCTTTCCTCCAATTTTGGTAAGAATATCAACCATTTTATTTTCACCACCATTTTTTGCCAACCATCGTGGACTTTCAGGAACAAAAAACATCAATATGAAAAATAAGCCAGCAGGGATTATCTCTACCCAAAACATCCAACGCCAACCCATTTGACCGTTCCATGAATTTAAAATTTCTAAATCGGTTGCCGTCTCAACAACGGGTTCTGCAATCTGCCAATTTACCAATTGTGCCGCAAGTATTCCTATAACAATCGTTAACTGATTCAAAGAAACAAATTTTCCTCTAACGGCTTTTGGTGAGATTTCGGCGATATACATGGGTGAAAGATTAGATGCTAAACCAATTCCGATTCCACCTAAAATTCGAAAAAGTATAAAGTTGGTATAATTCCCTGTTGATCCTGTGCCCCATGCTGATAGAATAAAAAGGAACGCAGCCAAAATCAACAATCGTTTTCTACCATACCGATCACTTAATATTCCCGAAAATATGGCTCCTATAAGACATCCAACCAAAGCACTACTCATTGCCCAACCTTGTAATGACGGTGAACTGGCTATGTCAAAAAACTTTTCGTAAAATGGTTTTGCACCGCCAATTACAACCCAATCATAACCAAACAACAAGCCTCCCATAGCAGTAACCATTGAAATACTAAATAAAAATCGATAATTGAACGGTGTTTCTTTACTCATTGTTATTTTTTAAAAATATAATTTACTTACATGATTGTTCAAAATTATGACATATAGCTTTAAATTCAAATAGATAATAATTGCAATAAAATGGATTATCTTATTATAATTAGACTAATTTCACAGCATGAGCAAACTCGAATATAAAGAAGAAAAAACAATCGTTTTACCAAAAAGTATTCTTTCTGAACTTGAGATAAATGGACTTACCAGTTCGTTATATGTTACCGATATCGGATTTTACTCAAGAGCCAAAAGTCATTACAGAACACGGAGAAATGGATGCAAACAGCATATATTAATTTATTGTATTGATGGAGAAGGATGGCTTGATATTTCAAACAAACAGCAAACCCTGAAAAAGAATGAATATGTAATAATTTCGGCAAACACACCGCATAAATACGGCAGTAACAATAAAAATCCATGGAGTATATACTGGATACACTTTAGTGGATTGAAATCTCATCTTTTTATAAACCACCCCAACCAAAAGATTGAAATCAACCTGGCGTCCAATTCTAGGTTTAGGGATCGTATTCTACTTTTTGAAGAAATTTACAACAATTTAGAAATGGGTTACAGCATGGACAACTTAGAATATGCCAACATTTGTTTATGGCATATGTTAGGCTCTTTCCGCTATTTATCACAATTTCGGAAAATAAAGGAATATAACCAACAGGATAAAATAGCAAAAAGTATTCGACTTATGCAAACCAGCATGAATAAGAAACTTAGTCTTGAGGATCTTGCAGATCACTGTGGATTATCGGTTTCTCAATATTGCCTGCTATTTAAAAAGAGAACCACAAGAACCCCACTAGATTATCTCACACATCTTAAAATTCAATATGCCTCTCGATTATTGGACTTTAGCGACTTAAGAATCAATGAAATTGCTAATAAAACAGGTTATTCAGATCCATTTTACTTTAGTAGGGTATTTTCTAAGATCATGGGAAAATCTCCTAAAGTTTACAGAAATTTAAAGAAAGGTTAATTTCATTGGCACTTTCAGGAGTAGATTAAATAAAAAATTAATCCGGATTAATATTTGGTTTATACGGATTTTTTTGTTTTTACCTGTTTATTTTTTTCGCCAATATCCAGAGAATCTATTGCGAAATTCCATGAGCCTGATAAATCGATATGATCCACCTGGGCAGAAATTTTCTGAAAGAATAGAATTAAAATATATAGTTGCTTCTTCATTTTTTCGAGGAATAATTTGTTTGGAACAAATGTGTATATAAGAAAATTACTTTAGAGGAGTCTTTTTTTATAAAGCTTAATAGTCTAGACATAACAAGGAATATTAAATAGTTACTTTTTGTTCGGTTTAATAAATGTATTTTTTACCTCATTTGGTTCCCCTTTATTAATGATAACCAGATAATCAATAGGGTCTTTTTCTAATATGTTTAGGTTCGTTTTTAACTCTAAGGATATTTTTTGAAAAGGCTTAATTGAAGGTATGTTTGTTTTCGCAATTTCAATACTTTCATTTCCTGACAATTTAAAAATGTTGATTGAGGAAATTTCGGAAACAACCTGCCCAAAATTCTCTATTTCGACATTTATCTGTGAGCCATTATTTGTTATTTGTGGTTTACGTGCTGATAATAGCGCTGTTATATAGTGTGCCTCAGGCAACTTTGAGTATCCAAAAATCATATTTCCTTGTTTGTCCTTGCCTAGTAGTTTTGCTGCAAAATTATCACTGGTAATACCACTATTCTCAGAATTAAAGATTACAACAACATCCTTACCTCTCTTTTTAACTTGATTTACTTCGCATCCTCCACCAAA
>JAUXGV010000212.1 GCA_030621915.1 Flavobacteriaceae bacterium | reverse complement strand
GCCAAATTGGATTGTCTTGTTGCCAGAGAACGCATATATACCCTTTCATTATTAATTGAGTTCATTCTAATTCGATCACCTAAAAGGGCACCTCCGGTTTTTCTTTTTGATGGATCCACAGAAACTATGGCAATATTTTTTTTTGGATAATCAGATAAAAATCTACGAACCATTTCATCCACCAAGGAAGATTTTCCTGAACCACCCGTTCCCGTAATTCCTAAAACAGGGCTTTTATAATTGTTTAGTTTGGATTCAGCTTTTAGGATGGGATCAAATATTGTTTCGAATACTTTATATTTATTCTCGGCCAACGTTATTAATCGGGAAATTAAATTAACATCGTTTTGCTGAATTTTATCATGGATGGTGTTTTTCTCTGGTAGGAATTCAGCTGGATCAAAGTCGGACAATTCTACCATATCATTGATCATACCTTGTAATCCCATTTTTCGTCCGTCATCAGGTGAATAGATTCTTGTAATTCCATAATTCATCAAGTCCTGAATTTCTTTGGGTAGAATTACACCTCCACCACCTCCAAATATTTTGATTTGTGGAGCACCTTTTTCCTGCAATAAATCATACATGTATTTGAAATATTCAATATGCCCTCCTTGATAAGAAGTCAGTGCAATGGCATTGGCATCCTCTTGAATAGCAGTATTAACAACCTCTTCAACACTCCTGTCATGACCCAAATGAATTACTTCAACACCAGTTGATTGAATGATCCTTCGCATAATATTTATGGCGGCGTCATGTCCGTCAAACAAGGAAGCGGCTGTTACAATTCGTATTTTGTTTTTCTGAATATATGGGTTTGTTCTATGCATTATTAATCAATTCTAAATAGGACTGCAAGTTAATCAATGCAACAATAATTATTGTTATAAATCAAAGCCTTCTATAATTAACAATTTTCTGGTATTAAAATGATGATTAAATGTTCTAGTTGTTTTTCCAAAAATACGGAGTGAATATAATTAATACAGTGAAAAGTTCAAGTCTTCCCAAAAGCATCAAAAATGAAGACCACCATTTTCCAAAAACCGGCAAGCTATTAAAATTGTTTACCGGACCAAATTCTCCAATTGCCGGCCCCACATTTCCTAAGGAAGAGGCTGAGGCACCTAAAGAGGAAATAAAATCTAATCCTATAAAACTAAATACTGCAGTTCCAATTACAAATGCTACAAGATATAAAATAAAAAAGGCCATTACGTTAAACACTATACTTCTTGATATTGTCAAATTGTTGTAACGAACAGGAATGATAGCATTGGGGTGCATGGATCTTTTGAATTCTGTAAACCCATTTTTGATCACAACAATATGTCGTACAATTTTTACGCCTCCTGATGTAGATCCGGAAGAAGCTCCTAAGAACATCATTAAGAAGAATAAAACTGTTAAGAATGGAGTCCATGTGGTATAATCAGCGGTTACAAATCCTGTTGTTGTGACCAGAGCCAAAACCTGAAATAAGGCATGTCTAAAAGTACTCTCCAATTCTCCCATTATCATTGGATGAGCAATTACCTGAATATCCGTAGGAACTTTAGACACTTCAGCATTAAAATAAACAATAATTGAAACAAGTATTGTTAATGCAATGATCGTAAAGGCATAAGATTTGAATTCCTCATCCCTGAGGAACTTGCTAAATTTTCCTTTGAGAGCGAAATAAATCAATACAAAATTTGAACCTCCAATAAACATAAAGACGATTACAATATATTGTATCAGGGGCTGATCATTCCAAAAGGCCAAACTACTATTCTTAGTTGAAAATCCCCCAGTTGCTAAGGTGCTCATGGCGTGATTTATCGCGTCAAAAAAACCCATACCAGCAAGTTTTAATAAAATGGCTTGAATAATGGTCAAACTGAAATATAAAAACCACAACCTTTTTGCAGTATCAGTGATTCTTGGATGAAGTTTGTCCGCCGATGGACCAGGAGCTTCTGCAGCAAATAATTGCATGCCTCCAATTCCTAAAAGCGGTAAAATTGCAATTGCTAGCACGATAATGCCCATTCCACCAATCCAATGTGTTGTACTCCGCCAAAAAAGAAGGCTTTTTGGCATAGATTCGATATCGTCAAGTATAGATGCGCCTGTTGTAGTATAGCCGGACATGGTTTCGAAAAAGGCATTTGTAAAAGATGAGATTTCACCAGTCATTATATAGGGTAGTGTTCCTGACAATGACATAACAATCCAACCAAAAGTGACAACTAAATACCCCTCTCTTCTTTTAATTTGCTTCTTGAAGCCCTTGGTAGCAAATTGAAGTAATCCACCAGTGAGTAGGGTAATAATACCTGCCAGGAATATTCCATGGAAGGCACCGTCTTCGTAGTATCTGCTAAGGGCCGAGGCAAAAAGCATAAATGCTCCATTAAACAGGAGTAATATCCCCATCATTTGGAGAATGATTTTAAAGTTAAGTTTTTTCATTCAAGAAATAAATTATTCTAGGATATCTAATTAAAGAACTTTTCAACTTTTGAAATTGTTTTTGGAAAGCAACAAACAACAACTTTATCGTCTTTTTTTATTTGATAATCCCCCAAGGCAATGACTCCTTTATCATCCCTAATTACGCCTCCAATAATTGCGTTTCTAGGAAATTTCAAATCTTTAATTTTCTTTTTTGTTATTTTTGAATTGTCATGTACTTTAAATTCTAAAATCTCCGCGTTGATATTATTTAAAATTGTCATTTCCAGAACATCTCCTTTTCTTATATATCTAAAAATGCTATTCGCGGCCAATAGTTTTTTATTAATCAACGTGTCAATTCCAATATTTTTACTCAAATTAAAGAATTCAGCATTTTGAACCAAGGCTATGGTACGTTTTACTCCTTTAGATTTTGCAACCAAACACGACATAATATTTGTTTCAGATCTTCCAGTAACAGCAATTACCGCATCCATTTCACTTACATTTTCTTCTTCCAAAAGTTCAACATCTCTGCTATCTCCAAAGATTACCAAGGCATTTGGCAATTCATCTGCAAGCTCAATGGCTCTTGTTCTATGATATTCAATTATTTTAATATTCAATTTATCATCGCATAATTCCTTGGCAGTTTTTTCACCTATTTTACTTCCACCAAGTATCATAACATTTTTTATAGGCTTATTTATATTTCCTGATAATTTAGTTAATTCATCTACACCTTCCTTCAGGGTAATGAAATAGGCCTGATCTCCCGCACTAAAAACTGTATTTCCTCGAGGAATAATTGTTTCATTTGACTCTTTTCTTTTAATTGCAATGGGCATGAAATGAATTTCTGAAAAAGTTGCAGCTGCATCTTTTACCTGCATACCTACTATTGGAGCAACCTTTGATAAGGATAAACCAACCATGGTTAATTTACCTTTTTCAAATTCATGAGTATCGTGAAAAGCAGCTTTTTCTAATAATTGTTTAATTTCATTAGTAGCTAATTCATTGGTTGAAATTAATTCGTCAATTCCCAGATCGGAAAAATCAATTTCGTTTTTATTGTCTGTGAATTCTGAATTGCTAATTCGAGCAATTGTTTTTTTTGCGCCCAATTTTTTTGAAATCACACAAATAGTAATATTAGTGGTTTCAGATGATGTTACGGCTATCAATAAATCTGTATTTTCAATATTAGCATCCTTTAACGCCGATATAGACGTAGCATCTTTCTGTAAAGTTTTAATATCAAGTCTGGTATCTGCAAAAACCAGTCTGTCCTTGTCCTGATCAATCAAAGTTATTTCATGCGACTCGAATGAAAGCAATTTAGCAAGATGAAAACCGACCTCTCCAGCTCCAGCAATTATTATTTTCATATTTTAATTTCCAATTTTTGGTCAATACTAAATTTTTTACCAACCATTGATAGATGATATTTAAGATTCTTTAAATTAAATCCATTACAAGGTTAAAATAAAATTTCAAATTGAATTAATACTTTGTTTAATTCATATGTATTTTACAAATGTATTATTTTCTTTTTATCTTTAAAGAAAAAAATCATGCCCAATTATAAAAGTAATTTAACGATAAAACATTGGAATGAAGATGATAGGCCCAGGGAAAAATTAATGAATAAAGGCAAGGTGGTTCTATCAGATGCTGAGTTAATTGCTATTTTAATTGGATCGGGAAGTATTGATGAAAGTGCTGTAGAATTGTCAAAAAGGATATTGGCTCATGTAAATTCAAATCTTAATGAATTGGCAAAATTAACCGTTGATGATTTGATAAAATTTAAAGGTATTGGTGAGGCTAAGTCAATAAACATAATTACTGCATTAGAATTGGGCAGAAGAAGAATTTTAGAAGAAGTTTTAGAAAAACCAAAAATAACAGGAAGCAGATCTGTATATGAAATCATGCATCCAATTTTAGGGGAATTGCAACATGAAGAATTTTGGGTTATTTATTTGAATAATTCGAATAAGATAATTTTAAATACTCAAATTAGCAAAGGAGGTATTACAGGAACTGTGGTAGATTCTCGATTGATTTTTAAAAGAGCTATTGAATTATTTGCAACCGGCTTAATATTATGTCATAATCATCCTTCTGGTAATTTGAAACCGAGCCAATCAGATTTAAATCTGACAGATAAAATTAAAAAAGGAGGTGATGTTCTAGACATTAAAGTAT
>JAUXGV010000171.1 GCA_030621915.1 Flavobacteriaceae bacterium | reverse complement strand
TTGTTAAAAGTATCTTTTATGTTGAGTTTCATTATTCTTAACCTATTCGATTAATAATACCTATGATTTTAGCTTATCAATCCATTTAAATAATTCTTCTTTGCCTGGATTTCTCAATTTCTTTTCTCCAATCATAAGCGTTGGAAAATTAAGTTTATTACTTTCATAAAGCCCTCGTAATTCTTTTGCGTTTTCTCCATTGGATATTACATCCATAAATGTATATACCAATTTAGAATCATTTAGTAAACCCTTATAATAATTGGTTTTATGACAATTCTCTGATCCATATAATTTTATATCAAGAAGTTGCATTTTCAATTATTTTATTGTTTTTAAAAAACTGATTGCAGCATCCACATTCAAATGAAAATCTGCAAAAACAATATGATCATGTTTATCAATGAAAATAAACCATGGTGTTCCACCTGTTTGATAATTGCTCATGATATTAGATCGAGACTTTCCATCATCACCGGCATCATGCCCAAATGGAATCTTTAAATCATATTGTTTCTGTGTTTTCTCAATTTTATCATATGTGTTTTCATCAAAACCTTCAAACACAGTTTGAATTGCTAAAAATGCAATTTGGGAATTATCTTTCAATGCATCCACCATTTTTTTTAAATCAGGAAAGCCTTTGCTATGACAACCAGCGCACCAACCTTGAAAACAATATATTACTTTAAATTTACCTTCGAAATCTGAAAGATTTAAGGGTTCGATTTTTTTTCCATTAGCATCAATCCAATGTTTAACCTTAATTTCCGGTGCTTTTAAAATTGGTTTTATTATTTCATGTTTAGGCATCTCTAAACTTTATTTTAGATAATTTCTAATTCCATAACTTGCTATAACACCTTCACCCGTTGCCGCTGCAACCTGTGCGATGGCACCATCCCTACTATCTCCTGCAGCAAATATACCATTTACTGAGGTTTCTGCCAGATCAAATGTTTCTATAAACCCTCTTGCATTCAAGTTTACAATATTCTTAAAGGGTTGGGTATTTGGTATCATTCCAATAAAAATAAAAACACCATCTGCAGTAATTAGAGATTCTTCGTTGGTTATATTATCACTAATCTTTAAACTTTCAAATAAATCATACTCATTTGCTATGAACTCTACAGATGTCTTGTTCATATACGTTGTAATATTATCTATAGAATCTAATTTTTCAATATAGGTTTTTGAAGCTGAGAATCTTTCAGATCGGCTGACTATTTTTACACTCCGGCAAAAACCAGCAAGAAAAATACCTTCTTCTAAGGCTGAATTCCCTCCTCCGATAACAATAATATCTCTATCTCTATAAAATGCCCCATCGCATGTGGCACAAAAATGAATGCCTGAACCAATCAGTTCATTTTCATTTGGGATTCCTAATTTACGATAAGTCGATCCTGTAGACAAGACCACTGTTTTTCCAAAAAATGACGTGTTCTTTGTTTTTACTGTAAATAAGTTGTCATGTTTTTCAATATCTATTACTTCTTCACCTGTTTTTACGATAGCTCCATAAGTTTTTGCCTGTTCTTCCATTTTATCCATTAATTCTGGCCCTGAAATGGATTGAAATCCTGGGTAATTTTCTATTTTTTCAGTCAAAAATGCATTGCCACCAATATTCTTTTTTTCCAAAATTAATGAGTCATAACGATCCCTTTGTGCATAAATAGATGTTGTCAATCCTGCAGCACCACCTCCAATGATAATGGTATCAAATACTTTATGTTCTTTCTTAACATCAATAGACAAAAGATCTGTTAATTTCGCATTATCCGGATTTGAATAGGGCACATTATCAATCAAAATAGTGGGAATTATTCTTTTACCATGATTGATTTTTTCAACTTTTTGCGTAGCCCAATCGTTAGAATCAACATCAATAAATTCGAAATTGATATCATTATCTCGTAAAAAGTTTTTAGCTCTTCTACAATCCGGACACCAATCCGCACCAAACAATTGTACACGTCCGGCATCATTAATTCCAAATACCGAAGCCAATTCATTATTATCCGGATTTGTATATGATTTACCATTAATAAGTATGGTTGGAACAATCCGCTTTCCGTTATTGATGATTTCAACCATGGCCGTTGCCTTTTTATCCAGATCAACATCAATAAATTTATAATCAATATTATGATCATTTAAATATGCCTTTGCCCTTCTACAATCAGGGCACCAATCTGCTCCGTAAAGAATAATATCGTTCATTATTTATTATTTTAATCGTGAATTGTATTTTTAAATTCCAAAAATGATTCATACCTCATAAACTGGAAGGAATCACTAATCAATAATTATTTATTGAATCTAAGCATGGTAATATCTTTCTCTGTAAATTTTACCACCTTTCCATTCTGTTGCAACCATTTGTTCTGAGACCATGGTACTTCCGTCGTTTAATTTTAAAGTCATTACAGCATCGTAATAGGAATGATTTCCCTTAACAGCATAATTACCCACTTCGTAGCCAACAAATTCTTTCAGGTCATTTTTTATAAAATCATCTTCAAATTTTACATTAAACGCTTTTCCAATTTTTGGATCAGCGTTTGCTTCCCGTAATTCAACATCATCATGCAAATAAGTTTCCATGGCTTCAATAAAAGCTCCTTTGGCTAATAATGAATGAATGTGTTTGAGATCTTTTTCAATTTGATTTTCCATTTTTGAATTTATTTATGTTATGCTTGCATCGAGGTAGTTTATTTGAGTTATTTTTAATTAATCGATTACGAATTTTTCAAACTTTCAGCATGCATCTTTCTTAGTTTTGCTAGTTTCGGTGTTATTATTGCACTGCAATATCCTTGTGTTTGATTATTATTGTAATAATCCTGATGATAATCTTCAGCTTTATAAAAAATGCCCAGCGCACTTATTTCTGTTACAATAGTATCTTCAAAATAAGCTGCTAATTCTTTCAGTGTAATTTCCGCTGTTTTCTGCTGCACTTCATTATGATAAAAAATTACCGAACGATATTGTGAGCCTTTGTCTGCTCCTTGACGATTCAATGTCGTTGGATTGTGACTCGTCATAAAAATGACCAGAATTTCTTCGTATTGAATCACATTGGCATTAAAAGTAATTTGAACTACTTCTGCATGACCCGATAATCCTGAGCATACTTCTCTATAAGTAGGCTTTCCTGGAGCTTTTCCACCTGTATACCCAGAAACTACTTTTTCAACACCTTTTACTTGTTGCAAAATGGCTTCTATACACCAGAAGCACCCGCCTCCGAATGTTGCTAATTCTAATTTTTTATTTTTCATTTATTTGTCCTCCTTAATTAATTTCATAGATTCTGAATTTATACAATAACGCAATCCACTGGGCTCTGGACCATCTGGAAAAACATGGCCCAAATGTGCATCACAAGTGTTACACATTACTTCAACTCGTATCATACCAAAAGTAGAATCCTTTTTATATTGAATGGAATTCTCTTTTATAGGCTGGGTAAAACTGGGCCAACCCGTACCAGAACTAAATTTAATGGTTGAATCAAACAATATTGTATTGCAACAAACACATTCGTATTCACCGGCATCATAGATACTGCAAAGTGCTCCCGAATGAGCCCTTTCTGTTCCCTTTTGTCTTGTAATCCTAAACTGTTCGGGTGTTAATTGAGCTTTCCATTCAGTTTCTGATTTTTCAATACGAGCCTCTGGTTTTAGATTTCCTTTTAGGGTGAAATTCATTATTTCTTTCCAGGTAAGCATCATAATTTATTCCTTCCTTTTTAAAGTGTTAATTAATACCGCAAAATTACAACACATATAATGTTTATACAATATCGATTCTTCCTTGAAAATGGTACTTTTTTCCTAAATTTTATCTATTTGATAAATGGAATTATCATCCAAAAGCAATTTTTGTAAAAACTAATATAAAGTAGAGTGCATAGATCTAATTTGCGGGTTTCTTTTCGAACCATGGTTCTTGGAGTTGACCAATTACAATTGATCAAAAAATATTCAAGGTGTTTTTTTTAAAATTAATGGGTGAGCTTCCGGTTTGGTTTTTAAAAAATTTTGAAAAATGAGAAGCTTCAGTAAATCCCAGGTTGTAGGCAATTTCTTTAGAGGATTTTTCAGAGTATAATAATAGTTTTTTTGCTTCAAGAATAATTCTATTATTGATAACCTGTAGAGGCAATATATTGTTGTATTTGGCAAACAGATTTGAAAGGGTTTTTGGAGACTTATTCAATAAACTTGCATAGTCAGCAACTTTGTGTTTTTCTCTGAAATGTTCTTCAACCAATAAATTAAATTGCCTGATAGCATCAATTTTTGTTTGATTCATATTAGGATCCACCAAGGTATTTTTAAGTAATCTAACTGATTTTATTATCAACCTTTTGAGTAAAACTCTCAACATCTCTCCCTGAATTTGATCCGTAGTTTGAAATTCTTCTATAAAGAACATCAATAATAATTCAAAACTTTTTTGTTCCTTTTCAGGTAGTTCAACCATGACAGGAATGGAGGAACCTAAAAATAAAAAACCATTACAGGAAACTTCGTGATCGTGATCTCGGATACAATAAAATTCTCTATCAAAAATAAATGAATTAGCCCCTTTAATAAAAGGCTCTAAATGGATCATGTTTAAAGGGGTACAAAATAATATGTGGTTTTTTTTAAGTATTAATTGATACCCATCTATTCCAATATCTACATCTTCATTTTTTGCCCAGATAATTTTATAATAATCTCCTGTTCCCAAACGCTTTTCAAAAGATGCGCAATTAAAATCTGTTAGTGTAAATCTCCCTTTGTCAGGAAATTCCTCATAGGTATAATTCATTGATATATTGTATAAAATTCAATATACAATTAATCTGGTATATCCAAGTTTTATTGAATTGGAATATCCAATACAATCTCGTTTTATCAATAATGGCAATTAGTATTATGATTGTAAAATTCTTTTCATCACCTTTTAGGCTCGCGTCCACGTAGTTTATTAAATTAGCCAACTCATTTAATTGTCAATTTATAAACATGCAAAATTTTGATATCATTATTATTGGTGGTGGACCCATAGGAATTGCTTGTGGTTTAGAAGCCAAAAAAAGAGATATTTCCTATCTGATTATAGAAAAAGGAACCATTGTCAATTCCTTATATCATTATCCGGAAAGAATGACTTTCTTCTCCAGTTCTGATAAATTAGAAATTGATGATATTCCATTTATTAGCACCAATTCAAAGCCTTATAAATCGGAAGCTTTAGAGTATTATAGACGTATTGTAACCTCAAAGGATTTGAATATCCACCTTTTTGAAACTGTTGTGGAAGTAAAAAAACTGTTTGAAAACTATCAAATAAAAACCTCCAATAAAAATTATAACTCAAAAAATATAGTGATTGCTACGGGCTTTTATGATATAGCAAATTTATTAAATGTACCTGGTGAAGATCTACCAAAGGTTTCACACTATTATAAAAATCCTCATTTTTACACAAGGCAAAAAGTTGCTGTGGTTGGTGCCAGTAATTCTTCGGTAGATGCAGCTTTGGAAATATATCGTAAAGGAGGCGAAGTAACTATGATCATTAGAGCTAAAGAAATTGGTAAACGAGTAAAATATTGGGTACGACCTGATATTATTAATAGGATTAAAGAAGGTAGTATTTCTGTGTATTATGAGGCAGAAATTGAATCAATTTTAGAAAATGAAGTCCTTATAAATCAGAATGGAAATCGAATAAATCTTCAAAATGACTATGTTTTGGCTTTGACAGGTTACCGGCCTGATTTTAGCTTTTTAGAAAAAATAGGGATTAATTTGTCTCAGGATGGCATAAAGAAACCATTTTATAACGAAAAAACCATGGAAACGAATCAAAAAGGAATTTATCTGGCTGGTGTTATTTGTGGTGGTATGGAAACACATAAGTGGTTTATAGAAAATTCAAGAATTCATGCCCCCATTATAATGGATTCGATTGTTAGAGGTTTATAAGTGAGAATTTTTTTATATTGAATATTCTTCCGATAATTTATTTCATGTTGTGTATGAATATAATACGATGAGAATATATAATTTTTAGTTCATTTTTATCAATAATAAGATCCATCATTATCATGTCAATAAAATAATTCTATCATGGCCTTAGATGATGAAAATTTTACCAGCTTAACCACTATATTACGGCAACAAACAATTTTTATTCATTCGAAAACTTTTTTTCTTTCCAACTTCGAAATCTTGAAAAAATAATAATTTTCTTTTTACTGTTGATAAAGTAA
>JAUXGV010000140.1 GCA_030621915.1 Flavobacteriaceae bacterium | reverse complement strand
AGTTTCGCATGATATATTACTTTGTGTTAAGGATGGTGAAAAGGTAGCAACACCCAAAGGAAGAGGAAGAGGATTTCGATACGGCTTGCCAAATGACGAGTATTATTTCAAGAGCCAGGCAAAGATGAAAGAACTTTTCCAACAGGTTCCAGAATCGATTATCAATATTCAGGAAGTAGTTGATAAAATTGAAATATTCAAATTGGCCAGAGAAGTGCTTTTGCCGGAATTTGATATTCCTGACAAATTTGTGTCTCAAGAAGATAAAAAGGATGGAGGGAAAAGAGGTGAAAATGCATATTTAAAACACATCACTTATCAAGGAGCGGAAAAGCGATATGAAAAAATAACCAAAGATATAAAAGAAAGGCTCGATTTTGAGCTAATGATTATTGAAAATACGGGTTATCCGGGTTACTTTTTGATAGTTGAGGATTTTATCAATGAGGCCCGGAAAATGGATGTTTCGGTTGGGCCAGGTCGGGGATCAGCTGCAGGTTCCGTTGTGGCTTATTGTTTAGGTATTACAAATATTGACCCTATAAAATATGATCTTCTTTTTGAGAGATTCTTAAATCCAGATAGAGTTTCACTACCTGATATTGACATTGATTTTGATGATGAAGGAAGGCAAAGAGTCATTGATTATGTAATTGATAAATATGGTTCCAATCAGGTAGCCCAAATTATCACTTATGGCACTATGGCGGCAAAATCATCAATTAGAGATACCGCGAGAGTTCTTGATTTACCTTTGCCTGATGCCGATAGAATTGCTAAGTTGATACCCATGATTAAGTTGAAGAACATATTTGGGTCGGATGAAAAAAGTAAATCCAAAGTTAAAGCACTCAGAAGTGAGGAGGCGGAGAATGTAACCGAATTGATTAAATTATCAGAAGGCAAGGATTTGATTGCCGATACCATAAATCAAGCCTTGAATCTTGAAGGTTCTGTTAGAAATATAGGTACACATGCCTGTGGAGTAATTATTACGCCCGAAGATATAACAAATTTGATTCCTGTAGCAACAGCCAAAGGAACAGATATGTTTGTTACGCAATTTGATAATTCTGTGGTAGAAGACGCGGGCTTATTAAAGATGGATTTCTTAGGATTAAAAACCCTAACCCTAATCAAGGATACTGTTAAAATTGTAAAGGCCTTGCACGGTAAAGATTTGCTGCCGGATGAATTTCCTTTGGATGATCAAAAAACTTATGAGTTATTCCAGAAAGGTGAAACCATAGGTATATTTCAGTATGAATCTGCCGGTATGCAGAAGCATATGAAGGCTTTAAAACCAACAGAATTTGCGGATTTAATTGCCATGAATGCTCTTTATCGACCTGGGCCAATGGAGTATATTCCTTCCTTTATTGATAGAAAACACGGGCGTGAAGAGATTATTTATGACCTTCCTGATATGGAGGGTTATCTGAAAGAAACCTATGGAATTACGGTCTATCAGGAGCAAGTAATGCTACTTTCTCAGAAACTGGCTGGATTTACAAAGGGTGAAGCAGATATGTTGCGTAAAGCCATGGGTAAAAAGATTTTTGCCCTACTTCAAAAATTGAAACCTTTGTTTATTGAAGGTGGGAAAAAGAACAATCATCCTGAAGATGTTTTAGAAAAAATTTGGAAAGATTGGGAAGCCTTTGCTGCCTATGCTTTTAATAAATAACACTCTACCTGTTATGCGTTTATTGCTTATCAAACAGCGTATTTAAAGGCGCATTACCCTGCTGAATATATGGCTTCTGTATTGAGTAATAATATGAATGATATCAAGCAGGTATCATTTTTTATGGAGGAATGTAAACGTGCAGGTATTGAAGTTTTAGGCCCTGACATTAATGAATCTTTTTACAAATTTTCTGTAAATAAAGATGGTGCGATACGATTTGGAATGGGAGCCATTAAAGGAGTAGGAGCATCCGCCGTTATGGCCATCGTTAATGAAAGAAAAGAAAATGGAAATTATAAATCAATTTTTGATGTCACCAAAAGGGTTGACCTGCGATCGGCAAATAAAAAATCTTTTGATGGATTGGTTTTAGCCGGTGGTTTTGACTCATTTAAGGAAACTATCAGAGCACAGTATTTTGCCATGGATGAAAAAGGGTTGACCTTTATTGAGAAGGCCATTCGATTCGGAAACAAATTCCAAGAAAGTAAAAATTCAGCGCAGGTTTCATTGTTTGGTGAGGCATCTGAAGTTCAATTTGATGAACCCATAATCCCATTCTGCGAGCCATGGAATGTCATGGAGAAACTATCTAAAGAAAAGGAAGTTATAGGGATATATATATCCGGACATCCTTTAGATGACTATAAAATGGAGATCAAATATTTTTGCAATGGAAGGTTAGAAATGTTACAAAATATTGATAAACTAGAGGGAACGGAATTAACCTTTGCAGGAATTATATCAGATGTCCAACATCGTATTACTAAAAACGGAAAACCTTGGGGCTTATTCACTTTTGAAGATTATAGTGAGTCTTATGAATTTAAATTATTCAATGAGGATTACTTAAAATTTCGACATTTTTTAATTCCCAATACCTTTTTATATATAAAAACTGTCATGCGTAGGCCTTGGCAAAATGGCGATGTAAGAGTTTATATCACGGTTATTCAACAATTGCAGGATGTTTTGAGTAAAATGGCTAAAAAATTAACCATTCAACTAGATGTAAACTCTTTAGATAATGAAAAGGTTGAATCTATTCATTCTGTTCTTAAACAATATAAGGGAGATCAGCATTTAAACTTTATGATCTATGATGTGGAGGAGAAATTGAAATTATCCATGCCTAGTCGATCTTCAAAAATAGAAATATCCAAAGAATTATTAGATGAACTAGGTGCAAGTGATTTGACATTCAGGTTAAATTAATTTGTTTAAATTTAAAAATTGTAATTTAAATCGATTAAACCAAACTAATGAAATCTCAGCCTCAGAAAATTGGATTGATAACCTCAACATCCCTTGTTGTTGGAAATATGATTGGAGCAGGAATTTTTCTTCTTCCTTCAGCTTTAGCAAATTATGGTAGTATTAGTATCTTAGGTTGGTTATTTAGTGCGATAGGAGCATTGATACTGGCAAAGATATTTAGTAATTTCAGTAAAATTATTGTTGGAAAAAGTGGAGGGCCATATACTTATTCAAGACTTGGTTTTGGCGATTTTATTGGTTTTTTAGTGGCTTGGGGATATTGGATTTGTTGTTGGGTTGGTAATGCAGCCGTTGTAGTTGCAATTATAAGTGCCTTGAGCTTTTTCTTTCCAGTATTAGAAACGAATCCATATGTAGCAGTTGGACTTGGTTTAAGTTTTATCTGGGTATTAACTTGGATTAACTCCAGAGGAGTGAAGGAATCTGGTAGAATTCAGGTAATAACAACCGTGTTGAAATTGTTACCCCTAGTTTTTGTAATTATTATTGGTGCTTTCTATTTTAAATTAGAGAATTTTCCGTCTTTTAACTTGACTGATGAAAGTAATTTTGCCATTATACCAGTCGTTGGGGTTATGACTTTATATGCATTTTTAGGCATAGAATGCGCTACTATAACAGCAGGAAATGTTAAGAACCCAGAAGTGAATGTTCCAAAAGCTACTATGTTGGGAACAATTATTACGACTTTTATCTATATTTTTGGGACTATTGTGGTTTTTGGAATAATCCCAGTTGACGTTTTACAAATATCACCTACACCTTTCGCAGAAGCAGGTAAGATAATTGGAGGAAATATAGCAGGATATTTTGTGGCTGGTGGAGCCGCTATTGCAGCAATTGGTGCTTTGAATGGATGGATTCTAATCACCAGTCAAATTCCTATGGCAACAGCTAAGGACAATTTGTTTCCTAAAATATTTAAAAAAGAAAATAAAAAAGGAGCGCCTATATTTGGTTTGATTATAGGAAGTGTATTGACATCTCTTGTAATGTTAATGAATTTTACGGAAGGATTGGTCGATCAATTTGAATTCATGCTTTTACTCACCACACTTACCTGTGTGATACCCTATTTATTTGTTGCCGCAGCCTATATTATCGTCCTAATTGAAAAAAGAATTCATATGCATAGTTTTGTAAAAACTTTTCTATTAGGGAGCTTAGGATTTGCCTACTCACTTTGGGCTATATATGGCTCTGGTCATGATACAGTTTTTTATGGTTTTCTATTAATGTTACTGGGGATCCCTTTTTATGTTTTAATGCATTGGAATAAAAGTAAAAAAAATGACTGAAACCCATCACTCTGAATACCTTCATTTACATTCTGTATGTATAAAACC
Organism: Flavobacteriaceae bacterium; assembly: GCA_030621915.1. Lineage (GTDB taxonomy): Bacteria > Bacteroidota > Bacteroidia > Flavobacteriales > Flavobacteriaceae > Lutimonas. Next base: position 3,989 of record JAUXGV010000140.1, on the reverse strand, counting down.
TGTTGAAAATGCCTTTGTGTCGAATGAAATTTTGAGTGAACAATGGTTGGATTTGAATTATCTATCAAAACCTGATTATAATAAGGCGCTCTTAGAATACCAGATTTTTGAATCTATATTACAACGGGAAAGTGTTAAAATTCATTCTTTTCCAATGGATATTTCTGTAAAAATTGATTCCATTTATTGCCGTGATGCAGCCATCGCTACGGATTTTGGTATGATCATTTGCAATATGGGAAAGATTGACCGGTTGAATGAGCCAAATGCACAGAAAAAGTATTATCAAAAAAATAAGATACCATTTCTTGGCGAAATAAAATCACCGGGTACTATAGAAGGGGGTGATGTGGCTTGGTTGGATGAAAAAACTTTGGCTGTGGGTCATACCTATAGAACTAATGAAGAAGGTATTGATCAATTGAAACAATTATTGGAACCCAAGGGAATTGAAATTGTCATTGTGGAATTACCTCATTATAATGGAAAATCCGATGTCTTTCATTTGATGTCTATTTTTAGCCCGGTTGATAAAGATTTAGCAGTAGTTTATTCTCCCCTGATGCCCATTAAGTTTAGAAATGAACTCATCAAAAGAGGCTATAAATTTGTGGAAGTTCCTGACGAAGAATTTGAATCTATGGGTTGCAATGTGTTGGCTCTAGCTCCAAGAAAGTGTTTGATGGTACAAGGTAATCCGAAAACTGAACAAGAATTATTAACTATTGGTTGTGAAGTTATCAATTATCAAGGCGAAGAAATAAGTTTAAAAGGAGGTGGCGGTCCTACCTGTTTGACCCGACCCATTTTAAGGGGTTTATAAATCGATTTTGGACTTATAAATTTGTATTTTTACAAGCATTAAATAGAATCAATGAATATACATTTTATATCAATTGGCGGAAGTGCAATGCACAATTTAGCCCTGGCACTACACGCAAAAGGAGACCATGTAACCGGAAGTGATGATGCTATTTTTGAACCTTCAAAATCAAGACTGGAAACTAAGGGATTGTTACCGGATGAAATGGGCTGGTATCCGGAAAAGATTCATACTGATTTGGATATTATTATTTTAGGAATGCATGCAAAGGCAGATAATCCAGAGTTGATCAAAGCACAGAAATTAGGACTCAAAATATTTTCATACCCCGAATATTTATTCGAACATTCAAAAGACAAAACTCGGGTAGTTATTGGTGGATCTCATGGGAAAACGACCATAACTTCTATGATCTTACATGTGCTTAATTACCATGAAATTGAAGTGGATTATATGGTGGGAGCGCAATTGGACGGTTTTGAAAGGATGGTTCATTTGACACAGGAAAATGAGTTTATGATAATTGAAGGGGATGAATATTTGTCATCACCCATAGATCGCCGTCCAAAATTTCATTTGTACAAAGCTAATATTGCGCTGTTAAGCGGTATAGCCTGGGATCATATCAACGTATTTCCAACCTTTGAAAATTATATAGAGCAGTTTGAAATATTTATTGATACCATGGTCAACGGAGGAGCCATGATTTACAATAAAGAAGATAAAATTGTCAGAAAAATTGTTGAAGAAGCGACAAAAACCATCAAAAAATATCCTTATCAAACGCCTGATTATACTATTGAAAATGGTACAACTATCTTAGATACTCCAGAAGGAGAAATTCCTCTGGAAATATTTGGTCAGCATAATTTACAAAATTTAGAAGGTGCAAAATCAATCTGTTTACATATGGGTGTGGGGGACAATGAATTTTATGAGGCTATTTCAAGTTTTACCGGAGCCAATAAGAGGTTGGAAAAAATAATTGAAAATGATACCACAGTTATATTTAAAGATTTTGCCCATTCACCTTCCAAGGTTAAAGCAACTTCTGATGCTGTAAAAGAACAATACGAAAACAGAAGAGTTTTAACCTGTTTGGAACTCCATACTTATAGTAGTTTGAACGCCAATTTTTTAACAGAATACCAAAATGCGCTTGATGCTGCAGATGAGGCCGTAGTTTTTTACTCTCCTCATGCTGTTGAAATTAAGCGATTGGAAAAAGTGACCAAAGAACAGATATCTGAAGCTTTTCAAAGGGATGACTTGATTATTTATACAGACCCAAAGGAATTTAGGGACTTTTTATTTTCTCAAAACCTTGATAATACAGTTTTATTATTAATGAGTTCTGGTAATTATGGAGGCTTGAATTTTGATGAAGTGAAAGGATTGATTAAGTAAATTGAGAATAATTTTTATCATATGAAAGCCATTATTCTTAAAGAATACGGATCACCAAATAATCTTCATCTTGAAGAGGTGGATAAACCTATAGTAAAGGATAATGAGATTCTAATTAAATTAAAATCTGCTTCTATCAATTTCTGGGATATGGATATTGTAAAAGGCAGCCTATTTTTAATTCGTTTAATGTATGGACTCCGAAAACCAAAACTTAAGATTTTGGGTTGTGATATAGCCGGAGTTGTTGAAGCCATTGGTAAAAATGTAAAAAAGTTTAAAACTGGTGATGAAGTATTTGGAGATATATCAGCTTCAGGATGGGGTGGTTTTGCTGAATATGTTTGTGCTGATGAAGTGGCTCTGGAGCATAAACCTTCTTTCATAACATTTGAAGAAGCCGCTGCACTTCCTCAAGCTGGAGTTATGGCACTACAAAGTTTACAGGATAATAAACAAATTGGAAACGGAGATCGAGTTTTAATTATTGGAGCTGGCGGAGGTGTTGGCACTATTGCCATTCAAATTGCTAAAGATTTAGGTGCTGAAGTAACTGCCGTTGACAGAAAAGGTAAATTGGATAAACTTCTTTCTTTGGGAGCCGATTATGTCATTGATTATCAACTGGAAGATTTTACAAAGAACGGCCAGCAATATGATCTGATACTGGATGTAGTGGCAAACCTTTCCATTTTTGATTATAAAGGAGCTCTAAAACCCTATGGAAATTTTGAAATGATAGGAGGTTCTATGAAGCGATTGCTACAAGTTGCATTTATGGGTTCGATAATCTCAAAATTGAGTAGAAAGAGATTGGGAATTTTAATGCATGAACCAAATAAAAATCTTCTTCAACTAACTTCTTACATTGAACAAGGTAAAATGAAGCCTATTATTGATAAACAATATAATCTAGCTGATACTATGGAGGCTTTTAGATATTATGCTGAAGGGAATGTGTTTGGGAAGATTGTTATTACCATGTGATTCCAAATTGAATGATGGAATGCTATAATGATTAAAGGATTGAAAGATTAAAAAGTTTAATGGGTAAACAAATCAACAAATTGATTCATCTTCAAATTCTGAAAATTCAAATCTACTAGCTGATTATAACTCACTAAAAAACTATTCTTTATATCCAAATCTTCTCAACTGCTTGTTATCATTACGCCAGTTTTTATTGACCTTGACATACAATTCCAGAAAGATTTTTTTGCCAAAGAATTTTTCTAAATCCTTTCTGGCTTCGGCGCCAACTCTTTTTAAAGCGGAACCTTTATGTCCAATAATGATTCCTTTTTGAGTTTCGCGTTCCACCATAATAATAGAACGAATTTTTATGATTTTTTCGTCTTCAATAAATTCTTCAGTTTCAATTTCAACAGCATAAGGAATTTCCTTTTTATAATGCATTAAAATTTTTTCACGTATGGATTCATTGACAAAAAATCGTTCCGGTTTATCGGACAATTGATCTTTTGGATAAAATGGGGGTGAATCCGGTAGTATTTCTATGATCTTTTCTAAAACGTTCTGAACATTGAAATTTTCAAGTGCTGAAATTGGAAAAACAAGTGCATTGGGTACTTTTTCTTGCCAATATCCAACTTTTTCTTCCAATTCCCTTTGTGAGGATCTGTCAATTTTATTAATAAGCAGTAAAACAGGAATTTCACTGTTTTTTATCTTGTTGAAAAAGTCTTCATCTTTTAATTCTTTTTCTCCAATTTCTACCATATAAACCAACACATCAGCA
>JAUXGV010000130.1 GCA_030621915.1 Flavobacteriaceae bacterium | reverse complement strand
CCAATATCATTGATGAAACCACTTTGTTCCCCGCCTAAAAGATCTCCGGCACCTCTAATTTCCAAATCTTTCATAGCAATATTTAGTCCGCTTCCCAGGTCAGAATGTAATTCCAATGCCTCAATTCTTTTTCGTGCATCAGTGGTCATCATATGGTATGGAGGTGTGATAAAATAACAAAAAGCCTTTTTGTTAGATCTTCCAACTCTACCTCTCATTTGATGTAAGTCACTTAGTCCAAAGTTGTTGGCATTGTTTATAAAAATTGTATTGGCATTAGGCACATCCAATCCATTTTCAACAATAGTTGTCGAAACCAGCACATCGAACTCATTATTGATAAATGCCAACATCAATTGTTCTAATTTTTTACCATCCAATTGGCCATGTCCAATTCCAATTTTGATATCGGGAAGAAGCCTTTGAAGCATTCCGGCCACTTCTTTAATGTTTTCAATTCGGTTATGAATAAAAAACACTTGTCCATTTCGGGAGACTTCATATCGAATAGCATCTCTGATTAATTCTTCACCAAAACGTATAACATTGGTTTCTATGGGATGTCTATTTGGAGGAGGCGTTTTGATAATCGACAAATCTCGTGCAGCCATCAATGAAAATTGTAATGTACGTGGTATTGGAGTTGCGGTCAAGGTTAGAGTATCTACATTTTCTTTAATGGTTTTCAATCTATCCTTAACTGAAACTCCAAATTTTTGTTCTTCATCAACAACTAACAATCCTAAATTCTTGTAGGAAATATTCTTATTGACCAATTGATGAGTTCCAATGATAATATCTAAACTTCCATCGGCAAGTCCTTTTTTAATTTCATTTCGTTGTTTGGTTGTTTTAAAACGATTCAAATAATTTATTGTAACCGGAAAATCTTTTAATCGTTCTTTAAAGGTTTTGGCATGTTGAAATGCTAAAATTGTGGTGGGAACCAATATCGCAACTTGCTTACCACTATCAACTGCTTTGAAGGCTGCTCTAATAGCAACTTCAGTTTTTCCAAAACCAACATCGCCACAAACCAAACGATCCATAGGTTGATTTTTTTCCATATCAGATTTCACATCCCGAGTGGCTGCAAATTGATCCGGAGTATCCTCATACATAAAACTAGCCTCCAGTTCATGCTGTAAATAACTATCGGGATTAAACGCAAAGCCCTTTTGCATTTTACGTTTGGCATATAATTGAATTAAATTATAGGCAATATGCTTAACTCGTGATTTGGCTTTTTGTTTTAATTTGGTCCAAACACCTGAACCTAATTTATGTATTTTGGGAGTTTTACCTTCTTTGCCATTATATTTTGATATTTTATGTAAGGCATGAATACTGATATATAGAATATCTCTTTCGCCATAAATGAGTTTGATGGCTTCCTGTTTTTTGCCTTCTACATCAATTTTTTGTAATCCTCCAAATCTTCCAATTCCATGATCAATATGGGTAACATAGTCACCAACATCCAGATTGGTCAATTCTTTTAAATTTATAGCTTGCTTTTTAGCAAAACCACTTTTCAACCTGAATTTGTGATATCGTTCGAAAATTTGATGATCCGTATAACAGGCAATTTTTAAATCATAATCTATAAAACCTTGGTATAACGGACTTACAATGGTTTTATAATTCACTTCGGTATCAACATCATCAAAAATATCATGAAAACGTTGGGCTTGTTTTTCATTATCGCAAAAAAGGTAATTACTCAAGCCATCTTCACTATTTTTATTTAAATTTTCAATCAGTAAATTAAATTGTTTGTTGAAAGATGGCTGAGGTGATGTGTTAAAAGTTAAAGAGGAGTCGATATTTTTGGAATTTGAAACCTCAATGAGATTAAATGTCATCATTTGATGCAAAATGGAGGTACCATTACAAAATAATTCTGTGGGTTTGGATTGTTTCACTTCTCCTGCCAATTCTTGATATGCATCTTCTGCTTTTCTAAATAATTTGTTTAAATTATCCCTTATTAAATCAGTATTTTGGGAAAAAACAACAGTTTTTGAAGAGATGAAACTTAAAAAACTCTCTCTTTTCTCTTCCAGAAATTTATTTTCAACATTGGGCATAATGTTGATTTTGTTTAATTTTTCTATGGACAATTGAGTCTCAATATCAAAAGTTCTAATGCTATCGACTTCGTCGCCAAAAAATTCTATTCGAAAAGGTTCGTCGTTAGAAAAGGAAAAAACATCAATGATACCGCCTCTTACTGCAAAATCACCAGGTTCTGTAACAAAATCAACTTGATTAAAATTATATTCAATAAGCATTTCACTTATAAAATCTAACGATAGTTCTTCCCCTACATTTAATTTTAAAGTGTTTCGTTTTAATTCACTTTTTGTAATAACTTGTTCAAATAAAGCTGTAGGATATGTTGCAATTAATGCTGGTTTTTTTTGAGAATTAATTCTATTTAAAACTTCAGCCCTCAAAAGTATATTGGCATTATCCGTATCTTCAATTTGATAAGGTCGACGATAGGATCCTGGGTAAAAAAGAACATTTTTTTGCCCTAATAAAAGTTCCAAATCATTTAAATAATATGCTGCTTCTTCCTTGTCATTAAATATTAAAAGAAAAGGTTTTTCAACTTTTTTAAATAAGGAAGAGATAACAAAAGACAAGGAGGATCCAACCAAATTAGAGATTTCTATTTGTTTATTCGTTTCCTGTAAGTGATGAACAATTTGATTTATTTTATCTAATTGATCGTAAGTTTCAACAATAAATTGCTTACTCAATTTTTAAAAATTTTGACAAATATAATTGAAATGATTATTAATTATTATAAAGAATGGCTGTTTTAGATGAAATTACTACTTTTATCAATTATTTTACCTAATAAATGGGTTTTTAACGGAATCATTGAAGAACTTATATCGTTAATATAATTATTGTTAATACCTTATGATAAGAAAGAAGATTACGGGTATCCAGCAAATTGGAATTGGAGTTGAAGATGTGCATCAAGCTTGGGTTTGGTATCGCAGGCATTTTGGCATGGATATAGGTGTTTTTGAGGATGAAGCTATTGCAGAATTGATGTTGCATTATACGGATGGGCAAAAGCGCAAAAGGCATGCTGCTTTGGCCTTAAATATGCAATCGGGCGGAGGTTTTGAAATATGGCAGCACAAAGGAAAAAAACCTGAAAAAACAAATTTCGAAATTCTTTTGGGCGATATTGGTATATTGGCTGCTAAGGTAAAAAGTCAACATCCTGATAAAGCCTTCAAATATATGGAATCAGAGCAATTAAATTTGCTTGGAAAGTTAGAAAAATCACCAGATTCCAAAGAACATTATTTTTTAAAAGACCCTTATGATAATATATTTCAAATTGTTGAAAACGATTATGTATTTGAAGAAACTAATTCAGTAACTGGAGGGATATATGGAGCCTTAATAGGTGTTCGTGATTTGGAAAAATCACTCATAGTTTACCAGGATATATTGGAGTATGATCAGATTGTTTATGATGAAACTGGTGTTTTTGATGATTTTGCGGGTTTGCCAGGCGGAGATAAGAAAGTAAGGCGCGTACTCCTGAAACATTCTGCCGATAGAAGTGGTGGATTTGCCCCATTATTGGGTCCAAGTCAAATAGAATTGGTGCAACTCATAAATGAAGAAGGAAGAGAAATTTATAAGAATAGAATTTGGGGTGACCTTGGCTTTATTCATATATGTTTTGATACTATGGGAATGGATTTATTAAGAGAGGAGGTAAAGTCAAAAGGCTTTCCATTTACAGTTGATAGTTCTAATTCATTTGATATGGGAGAGGCTGCCGGTCATTTTGCTTATATTTCTGATCCTGACGGAACTCCTATTGAGTTTGTTGAGACCCATAAGGTTCCTATAGTTAAAAAATTGGGATTGAATATTAATTTAAAAAAAAGAAATCCTAATAAATCCTTACCCAATTGGATGATCCGTACTTTGAGATGGAAGCGGGTCAAAAACTAGAAGCTGCATTACCTGAAATTATTCGATCAGTTTAACTGTATTTTAATCATATTTTATTCAAATTATCGTAACTTAGAACTTCATCTTAAAATATATATTATGCCTTTTTCTGATTTGTATCTTAGCGTTGGTCTAAAAAGAAATATGAGCCATTTTGCGAATATAGTAAGAATTGCAAAATCGGATAATGTAATTACTCAGGAAGAAATTGCTTTTCTTCAAAATGTAGCCAAAAGATTCAATATTGACGATGATAAATTTTCGGAAATTATAAAGTGTCCTGAAAAATTTCCTACAATTGCACACCTTGAAAATGTTGAAAGAATCGAACGTTTCTATGATTTGGTAAAAATGGTTAATGCTGATCATGTAATTGCTAAAGAAGAGGTTTCAGTACTACGTAAAATTGCAACCGGATTGGCGTTTCCAATTCATTATGTAGATGAGATTGTTGAATGGGCGTTGAAAATCGATTTGGACAAAACTGATTATGAATCGTTTCAAAATCAACTAATAAATCTGGTAAAGATCGAACATTAAGCTTAAATTATTTACTAATTTACTTCAAATTCTTACAGAAAATCTTAATACAAAGCTATTATTTTAGATAAGTCTAAAAATATATTTATATTTGCAAAAAAATATTCATGTATTCACAGGCTGAAGAGAATTATTTGAAGGGTATTTATGCCCTTGAAGAAAAATCACGCCAAAATATTAGCACCAATACCCTGGCTGAAAGAATGCGAACTAAAGCTTCGTCTGTTACTGATATGTTGAAGAAACTTTCATTAAAAGAATTGGTTACTTATAAAAAGTATCAAGGAGTGAAGTTGACCGATCTAGGAAAAAAAGTGGCTTTAAAAGTAGTCAGAAAACATAGATTATGGGAGTATTTTTTGGTAAAAAATTTGAATTACAGTTGGCACGAGGTACATGAAATTGCCGAACAATTAGAACACATCAAATCAGAGACTCTTACGGATAAACTAGAAACATTTTTAAAACACCCGAAATTTGATCCACATGGTGATCCTATACCAGATAAAGATGGTAAAATAATGTTGATCAAGACGGTTAATCTGTTGAAATTAAAAGTTGGTCAAAAAGGTGTATTGGATAGTTTAAAGGATTCGTCGGATGTTTTTTTAAAGTATTTAAATAAAAAAAATCTAGCTTTAAGAGATAGAATAAAAGTTATTGATATTGAGCCTTTTGATAATTCTATTCATATTGAAACAAAAACGCATCAATTGGTAATTTCCAAGAAAGTTGCAGCAAACTTAAATATAAAACTCTAAGAATGGAACTATACAATCCCACATATGCTCTATTCATATTTATTGCCTTTTCAATATTGATATATTTATTATTTCGACCTGTAAAGGGGTGGTTTTGGATCATTAAAAATAATTTAAAAACGAATGAAAAAACCATTATTGAAGATGTATTAAAACAATTATATCATAATGAAGATTCAGGAAAGGAGGTCAACGTAAATAGTTTGACAGGTACCTTAAAATTCAATAATAATTTAATTGTGGAAGTTATTGGTAAAATGACAAATTATGATCTGGTACATTTTGATGGTGACGTATTAAAGTTGACTGGTTCGGGTCGGGATTATGCTCTAAGAATTGTTAGGGTTCATCGACTTTGGGAAAAGTATTTGGCTGAAAAAACAGGTTTTGATAAAACTGATTGGCATGAAATGGCCGAATTGAAAGAACATGAATTGAGTCATGAAGAAACTAATTTATTGGCAACTGAATTAGGGAATCCAATATATGACCCACATGGCGACCCAATACCCACAAATTCTGGGAAAATGGCAGATGTTCAAGGAGAATTCTTGTCCTCACTTGCTGTCAATTCCATTGGAAGAATAGTTCATATTGAAGATGAACCGGATGTTATATATAAGCAAATTCTTGCTGAGAACATTCACATTGGTTCTCAATTAAGAGTTGTTGAAAGTAATAAAAAAAGAGTTGTTTTTTATGCAGAAGGGGAGGAATTCAAATTGGCACCAATTGTAGCCGCTAATATTACGGTTGCAGTTCTGGAAAAAGAAGAAGTTATTAAAGAAGATATAGCAAGATTGTCGAGTTTGAAAGAAAATGAAGTGGCCCATATTCTAGGAATTTCAAAAGAAAGTAGAGGTGACAGACGCCGAAGATTATTGGATTTGGGTTTTGTAAAAGGTACTGAAATAAGTATCGATTTAATGAGTCCTATGCAAGACCCTACGGCTTATTTAGTCAAAGGTACTTCTATTGCGCTACGTAAGGATCAGGCTTCTAGAATATTGATTAAAAAGGAATAGATTATGGAGAATAATGTGAATAGCACTTGTGAAACCTGTTCTCAATTCAATGCCAAAGGCTTGAAAAAGTTAGGCCTAAATACAGAGAAAATTGATTTTGTTGTGGCTCTGGCAGGAAATCCAAATACTGGAAAAAGTACTGTTTTTAATGCATTAACAGGATTGCGTCAGCATACGGGTAATTGGCCGGGTAAAACTGTTGTTAGGGCGGAAGGTGCTTTTGAATACAATACAAAAAAATTCAAATTGGTGGATCTGCCTGGTACTTATTCTTTATTGTCTACTTCTCAGGATGAAGAAGTAGCAAGAAATTTTATTCTCTTTGGAAGGCCTGATGTTACTTTGATTGTAGTAGATGCCAGTAGATTGGAAAGAAACTTAAATTTGGTTCTTCAAATATTGGAAATTACGGATAAAGCTGTGTTATGCTTGAATTTAATGGATGAAGCCCAAAGAAATAATATCCAAATAGAACTTAGAACCTTGTCGAAAGATCTGGGAATTCCTGTTGTACCAACAAGTGCAAGATATAGTAAAGGAATACCTGAATTGATTCAAACCATCAATGATGTTGCTACAGGTCAAATTATTTGTAATCCACATCGTATAAAAAATGTGCCTAAAAATATTGAAAAAGCGGTTAAACAGTTAAGTGCTGAAATTGAAAAACAAATCCCATCAATCCCCAATAGCCGCTGGATAGCGTTTCGATTATTAGAAGGGGATAATCAAATTATAGATGCCTTAAAAACGGGGGAATTAGCTTAATAAAATAAATATGAGCCAAAAATCAATAGAAAATATAATTGCCCTGTCCAATGATTTAAGATGGAAAATTGGTGATGATTTTCATGATAATCTTGCCGAAGGAATATATGCCGATGCCTCTGAAATTGCCAAAGGCTCGGTTATTATGAATAACGAAAAAAGAAGATTCCGACTAGATTCCAATATTGATAAAATTGTAACAAGCAAAACCTGGGGTTTCCCTATCATGTTCTTGATTTTGGGCACCATACTTTGGTTAACCATTGAAGGAGCCAACTACCCCTCATCTATGCTAGCACAATTATTATTGGAGATTATACATCCCATATTAAAATCATTTGCTGCCAGTATAGCCATGCCATGGTGGTTGGATGGTTTTTTAATTGATGGGGTTTATATGGCATTGGCTTGGGTAATAGCGGTGATGTTACCACCCATGGCCATATTTTTTCCAATGTTTACGCTTTTGGAAGATTTTGGTTATCTGCCCCGAGTAGCTTTTAATTTGGATTATATGTTTAAAAAATCAGGGGCACATGGCAAACAAGCATTAACCATGAGCATGGGTTTCGGTTGCAATGCTGCCGGTGTGGTAGCAACTCGAATCATTGACAGCCCCAGAGAGCGACTGATTGCCATTATAACCAATAATTTTTCATTATGTAATGGGCGATGGCCGACACAAATTTTAATTGCGACCATTTTTATAGGTGCAGTTGTTCCAGAAGCCTTTTCGGGATTAGCATCTTTAACCGCTGTAATTGGCATTGCTGTTCTCGGCATTTTTTTTATGTTTTTTGTTTCCTGGGCTCTGACGAAAACCGTATTAAAAGGAGAGGTTTCCACTTTTAATTTGGAGTTACCACCTTACCGACCTCCAAGATTTTGGAAAACTATTTACACCTCCTTAATTGATAGAACCTTAATTGTTTTATGGCGGGCTATGGTATTTGCTGCTCCGGCGGGTGCAGTGATTTGGATCATTTCAAATGTCTATATCGGAAATGAAAGTATTGCCAATTGGACGATCAATTCTTTGGATGGATTTGGTTTTTTGTTGGGGATGAACGGAGTGATTTTATTAGCATATATCGTGGCTATTCCGGCCAATGAAATTGTGATTCCAACCATTTTGATGTTGACAGTTGCCTCTGCAGGAATTGCAGGTGGAGAGGGTACTGGCGTGATGTTTGAATTAGACTCGGCCAATGCAACAGGAGATATTCTCAGAACTGGAGGTTGGACATTGCTTACGGCTATTAACTTGATGCTATTCAGTTTGTTACACAACCCATGTAGTACAACTATATATACTATTTATAAAGAAACAAAAAGTGCAAAATGGACACTTGTAGCCTCTATTTTACCGGTTATTATGGGATTTGTAATAACCTTTTTGGTAGCGCAGATTTGGCGGATGGTGTTTTAATTTCCCATCATGAATTGGTCCATTGGCAGTTTTTCCCAAAATCTATTTGATGGAGTGATATTATCAATTAATTATGAATAATTGATTAAATATTACTTGTATACGTCTTTGCGAAGGAGGGACGACTGC
>JAUXGV010000005.1 GCA_030621915.1 Flavobacteriaceae bacterium | reverse complement strand
AAAAACAAATTTACCTGAGGGTCAATATAATGTTTATGTCTCTTTTGTCATTGATTTAAAAGGGCATATTACTGATATAAAAACAAAGGGAAACGATTATGAACCTTTTGTAACAGAAGCTACCAGACTTATTAGAGCAATACCAAAATATTCCGCTCCTGGAATTCAAAGAGGAAAACAGGTTAAAGTTCGGTTTACACTACCTATAGGCTTTATTGTTGAAACAGAAAAAAATTAATCGAATTTAATAAATTACTTTGATTATTCATATAAAGATTATAATTTTGTGAATGCCTTCTATATTAAGGCCAATTAGTTCAGATTTAAATATTGATCCTAAATAATATATTATGAATTCAAAGGAGTTAAAAAATAAGATTTTACAAAAGATCAATGGAATTGAAGATGAAGTTTTATTACAATATATCCAGGATTTTTTGGATGCTTCGGATAAATATTACACTAAGAAAATTAAAGATTTGGATTTGACCCATGAAGATGAAGGTAAAGACACTCCTGATTTTACTGAATATATCAAGGAATGGGTAAAAGATATGTAATTAAAATTTAAGTATTTGAAAGAAAACGATACATACGCGCTACACGAAAAGGCAAGAAAACGAATCAAGCAAAAAAAACGATTATATTTTCATTTTATATTGTTTTTGGTTGGTTCCTTATTCTTTGTAATTTTAAATAAGGTTATCGAATTCAAACCAGAATACGATTGGTTTGTATGGATTATTTTTATTTGGATATTTATCTTGATCGTTCATTTTATCAATGTTTTTTTTATGAATCGATTTTTTGGAAAAGAATGGGTTCGTTTGGAAACAGAAAAGCTAATCCGAAAACATCAAAACAAAGTTGAAGAACTAGAAAAGTCACTTGAAAAAGATGGTGCTTTTACTCGCGATAGTTCTGAAAAAGAAATTAATTCTTGAATTCCAATTCATGATTACAATTATTGCAGCGATTGCCAAGAATAATGCACTTGGCAAAAACAACAAATTGATATGGCACTTACCCGCTGATTTGAAACGATTCAAAGAAGTTACTTATGGTCATCATATTATAATGGGAAGAAAAACTTACGAATCATTAGGTAATCCTTTACCCAATAGAACTACCATAATTATTACAAGAAATAAAAGTTTTAAGGCTGAGAATTGTATCGTGGTAAATTCTTTAAATGAGGCCTTGGAAAAAGCCAAAACTGATGACAATCCATATATACTTGGTGGAGCTGAAATTTATAGGCAAGCCATGAATATTGCAGATGAATTGGATTTAACATTTGTTCATCATGAATTTGATGCGGATGCCTTTTTTCCTGAATTTGACGCATCAAATTGGAAAGAAATTTCTCGAACAGATTTTGAATCGGATGAAAAAAATAAGTATGACTATAGCTTTGTTAAATTTAGAAACATGAACCGCTAAATGAACATTGTAATAAAATGAGTAGATAATTGATTTAATTTTAATCAATATAATTTTCCCAATCTGTTTTATTGATTCTAAAGATATTTACTTTATTTCCATTATAAGAAGTACTTTGTGTAATCCTCATTCCATTTTTAAGAGCCACTTTCTGAGAAGGAATATTTGAAAGACTTATGATTGAAATTAGAGATTGAGAAAAATCATTTTCAAAGGCAAAATCTTTACATTTTGCAGCCGCTTCTATAGCATAACCCTGATTCCAAAATTCAGGCAACAGAGAATATGCTATTTCGAGTTCTTCTTTTCCATCAACCATTTGAACTAATATTCCACTATGTCCAATTATTTCTCCACTTGACTTTTCAATCAACACATTCATTCCTCCATAATCATTGTTATAGCGATATTTTTGTTTACTATACCAATTTTCGCATTTTATTATAGGTGATCGATCTTCTGAAACCCAATATAAAGAAGTTTTAGGATCTTCATAAAACTTTAACCAAATGTTAAAATCAGAAGGATTTATTTTTCTAAATTTAAGTCTTTTTGTTTCCTGACCATGAAGTAAAAATTTCATATGAGGATATTAATGCCTAATTTATTTCGATAACAAATGGCAATCTGGCTTGAATTCCCTTAAACTGTGTTATCTGTTTTAGACTTTCATATATTCTATAATTCTCAAAACCTAATTCTTTTTTTAATAAATTTTTTGTTGTATTACTAAAGGGTGATTTGAATAAATCTTTAAAATCTGATTCATAATCAGGGTAATTTCTAATTCTATAAGCATCTATTTCGGCCAATTCAGCGGCTACAGAAATAGCATCCTCCAAGCCACCTAATTCATCAACCAATCCTTTTTCAAGCGCCTCCTTGCCTGTCCAAACTCTTCCTTGTGCTATATTATCAACTTCATCAAAAGTCATATTCCTTCCTTCAGCAACCCGCTCTACAAAAGTTGTATAAACCCTTTCTACCCCTTCTTTGGTCACATCATAAAATTCTTCTGAAATAGGTTTAAAAGGACTATAACCAACAGATTGTTTATTAGTTCCAATTTGTTGTACATGAATGCCCAATTTTTCTGAGAGCCCACTCATATTTGGTAACATTCCAAAAACACCTATACTACCCGTGATGGTAGTGGGTTCAGCTATAATTTTATCGGCATTACAGGATATATAATAACCTCCTGAAGCAGCCATATTTCCCATGGAAACCACCAAAGGTTTTTCTTTTTTAGTAACTTCCAATTCTCTCCAAATTAAATCAGACGCCAAGGCACTTCCCCCCGGAGAATTGACTCTAAAAACAATTGCCTTTATTTGTTTTGATTTTCTTGCTTTTTTCAGAGCCTTTATAATCATTTCCTGACCAATAACATTTTCATCACCTGTTCCAAACCTAATTTCACCTTGAGCATAAATAACAGCAATTCTATCTTGCGCTGTTGAGCTAATCCTACCCTTACCTGAGCTTATATAATCTGCTAATTTTAACTTATTCAAATCATCTTTCTTGTAAATTCCTGCCAAATCTTTAAGTATATCTTCATATTCATCTCGAAATAATTGACTCGTAATCATATTGTTTTCTCTGGCCAAGTCCGGATTTCTCACTAATAGTTCATCAGCTAAATAATTAATTTCTTCATTAGTTTTATTCCTGCTTTCGGCAACATCATCAACTATTTCACCCCAAATCGAATTTAAAAAAGCTTGTGTTTGCTCTCTATTCGCATCACTCATTTCATTGCTCAAAAATGGCTCAACCGCACTTTTATATTTTCCATGACGTATCACCTCCATTTTTACACCATACTTATCTTGAAAATCCTTAAAATACAACATTGACCCACCTAATCCCTTAAAATCAATACCACCAACCGAGTTTACGTAAATAGAATCTGCCACTGAACTCAAATAATAATTTTTTTGATCATAATAGTCTGAATAGGCTGTAATAAACTTCCCTGACTCCTTAAATTCATACAGCTTGTCTCGAATAGATTGTGTTTGAGCTATGCCTGCTTTTAATTGCATGGCTTCAATACTGATTCCAATAATATTATCATCATATTTAGCATTTTCAATGGCATTGATGACGCTATTCAGGCCCATTCTTTTATTTCTCAAGCCTAGCAATTCGTTAAAAGGATCTGAACTTCTCGGGGCATAATCTTTTATGGGTTCCTCAAATTTCAAGGTTAATACAGAATTGCTTTTTACTTTTATATCTGTTACTTCTCCAAAGGAAGATCGAATCGCAGTTCCAACTGCCATCAATACCATAAACATAATAAAGCATGAGATGAATACTCCTAAAATAACTGCCAATAATTCTCTTAAAAATGTCATTTAAATCTGTTTTCTAATTTGACGAAAATTGCACCTGAATGTTACAATAACTAAAAATATGAATGCAAATATAAACTTTTATCCATTTGTTTTATTTTCTTTGCATTTATTAAGATGAAAATCGTTC
Organism: Flavobacteriaceae bacterium; assembly: GCA_030621915.1. Taxonomy (GTDB): domain Bacteria; phylum Bacteroidota; class Bacteroidia; order Flavobacteriales; family Flavobacteriaceae; genus Lutimonas. The sequence continues at coordinate 31,038 of JAUXGV010000005.1, read as the reverse complement.
GGACAACATATTTATCCCTTGGAAGTAACACGGGTGACAAGTTCAAAAATTTGCAATTGGCTCTCAATTATATTGGAGATCAGATTGGGCATTTGAAAAAAACATCTTCTATTTACGAAACCAAATCCTGGGGTTTTGAAAGTAGTTGTTTTTATAATATTTGCATTGAAGTTTCAACCAGTTTAAATCCTGAAAAATTAATTGAAACAATACTCCATATTGAAAATGAATTGGGAAGAGAAAGGAAGGGTTCTTCAACTTATTCCGACCGAAATATTGATATTGATATTTTGCTTTTTGACAATGAAATTATTTTTTATAATCATTTAAAAGTTCCCCATCCTAGAATGCTGGAAAGAAAGTTTGTTTTGGTTCCACTATCCGAAATAGCTCCAAATATCATCCATCCTATTGCAAAAAAAACAATAACATATTGTTTAAATAATTGCAAAGATGAAACAGAAATTAACCTTATTGAATTAAAACTAGTTCGACCAATTTCTTTGGTTGAAAAATTTAATTATATAGCTATTGAGGGCAATATAGGTTCAGGCAAAACTTCACTTGCTAATAAAATTGGCGATGATTTCAATGCAAGGTTGGTTTTAGAACGATTTGCTGACAATCCATTTTTACCAAAATTTTATGAGGATAAAGATCGTTATGCTTTTACTTTAGAGATGAGTTTTTTGGCTGATCGTTACAACCAATTATCAGATGGTTTGGCACAATTTGATTTATTTAAAAATTTTATTGTCTCGGATTATTTCATTTTCAAATCACTCATTTTTGCACAAGTTACTTTGGCTAAGGAAGAATTTAATTTGTACAGGAAAATGTTTGATATTATTTACAAAGAAATTTCCAAACCGGATATCTATGTTTACCTATATCAAAATACAGAAAGGTTATTAGAAAATATTAAAAAACGCGGAAGAGAATATGAACAAAATATTCAACCCAAATATTTAAATCAAATCCATCAGGGCTATATAAATTTTATTAAAACCAGAGAAAGTTTGAATACCTTAATCATAGATGTTTCAGATCTGGATTTTGTAAATAACGAATCAGATTATAAATCTATCATCCACAAAATTTTAAATTTTAAAAAGTAAATTAATAACAATTCAAATTATTGTTCTAAACCAATTGATTAAATAGAATTATTTTTCTTTCTCTCTATTTTTCAAGCGAAACTCATCCTGTTCCTTACTTTCTTTAAACATATCTTCTACATTATCAATTTGAGGAGATTCCTCAACAGCTTTCCAATCAAATTTTTCATCATATGGATCCAAGGCCTTTTGAGGATCGAAAATATCATAATCAATATCAACGGCGTGATATGGTGTTAAATTTGGACTTTCAACAAAAAAGTCACTTAAATCAGTTGCCCCTGCATCATATTGATTCAAATAGGGCATTTCCAATATATTCCAGAAGGATTTAAATATACTTCCAAAACTATAATGACCGTGACTGACATAATCTTTTTTTACCCAAGGTGATATCATCATTAATAAACTTCTATGGGCATCAACATGATCCACTCCGTTTTGAGCATCATCCTCGGTTACTACAATTAACATATTTTCCCAATAAGGTGTACTTGATAAATATTCAACAATCCGTCCCAATGCCAAATCATTATCCGCCATATAACTTTCCCTAAAAGGATATCCAGCGTCAGGCCTATCCCTGGCCCCGTGATCATTGGGAATAATTACAGTTAAAAACTTGGGCATTTCTTCTTGACCATCTATCCATTTTTCATCAAATTCTTTGATGAATTGATCTATTCTAAATTGATCAGGAATTGCCATATTATAGGTAGGAAACGTTTTTGAAGTTCGCTCAAAAAGTGGTTGTGGCATTGGGTAATTCACATATTGGTGAATCCCTGAATATTTGTATTCAGACTTGTAGAGAGCTGGTTCGAACATTACACTAAAACCAAAATTATAGAAATCAATATTATTTCGTTCCAAATGATCCCACATAGATCCTGCTTCATTATAATCTTCAGGATAAATTGCTCCTGCGGCACCATTCATGGCAAAAACTCCCGGAGCTTTTGAATCTTCCTTAAAACTTCGATTACCTCCATAACTAGCAGCTGTTGATGTTTCACACCATTCATTTGGGTAGGTATTCACCAACCATCGATGGCCATCGGCAGACACATCAGCATCCACATAAAAATTATCAGCAATCGCAAAATATTTGGCCAATGACAAATGATTTGTCATTACCGTTACATTGGATATGGTATCCGTCTTTTCTCCATTTGTAAATGTAGCATTCCGGCCATATCTTGCCAGTGTGGGGTCACCATTTCCCTTTTGAATCTGACCAAATACTTCATCATATGTTCGATTTTCTTTGGATATGAATACTATATGTTTGATAGGACTTTCTTTCTCGCCTGGGTACAATGGAATCGGATTATTTTTACGTTTATTAAATATGGTGTCTGAACTTTTAGTAAACTTAAAATTATTAGAAATAACTTCTTGTGTCATATTCTTCAATTCCTCGTCTGTTGGAATATCAACTATCTGAATGGTTCCTTTCATTAAAGAACCAATATAACTACCTTCCGGTCCCCTTTCAAAATCAGCTCCTCCGTTTGGACCACTTCCATATCCTTTAGCATTTGTAACGATCAATTTTTTTCCATCTTTACTTACCTCAATCTTAGAAGGAAACCATCCTGTAGGGATATGCCCAATGACCTTGGAATCTGAAGTATTGATTATCCCTATGGCATTGATTCCTGATTCTGCAACATATAATCTTTTTTGATCAGGACTCAATGCCAAACCAAAAGGAATTACCCCTCTAAATTGTTTTATTCTTTTATCTGGTTTTACATATATGGTCTTTACAATCGTGTCTTTTTCAACTGAGATAACTGAAATATTATCATTGGTCCCATTACTCACATAAACAAATTCATTTGTTGCTACAATTGAATTTGGACTTGATCCGCCAACAGCTGGAATTCCTTCAACCAAAGCACCTACCAAATGTCCGGTTTTGATTTTAGACACAACTTTCGGATTTGAAGGATCGTCAATATTTACCGTAAATACAGAAAAGGCCTCAATCGCATTTACATCACCTAAACCGGCAATTGAAATGGTATCATTTTCAATTCCTTCTTTCATTTCCTCTGAGCCATAAGCATAAACAGGATAATCAACTGTTTTTATCTTGGCATTTTTTTCTTTGCTTTCCTTGATAAAGGAATATTCGAACATACCCACATTGGCTATATATACTTTTTTTTCATCAGGAGATATGCATATTCCAAAAGGATATCTTCCTACTGGAACTGAGTGTTTTACTGTCCCAGTCTCCGTATCAATTATAACCATTCTAAATCCAATTTGATCCACTGCATAAATTGTTTCACCATCTTTTGACAATTCCAAATCTCCAATATAGCCGTGAGAGTAATCCACGAACTCAGATTGATCAGAACAATCAATAAATCCTTTTTGATCACCGCTGGATACGTCAAATAAATAGATTTTATTCTCTTGTCCGCCGGCTACATAAATAGTCTGATTATCAGGAGAGATAGCCAATCCCATAAATACGGAAGCTAAAACACCATCATCAGTTGATGGGCCAGGAGGAACTTGCTGCACTTCCGGAATTTCAGATAAAATATTTCTAACAATAGTAATTGACAAAGGATTGGTTCCTGAATTTGATGTAACAGCAATATTTCCATTTGGGCTCAGGGTTAGCCCATACGGATGTGGTGCGGTTAAAATACTTTTTCCGGCCGGTGATATATATCTCCCATTTGGTATAACAGTTTTTCCTTTCTTATCAATTTTTGTTAATTCATCTCCACTAGGCGCAGAAATTATCCACACAGATTCTTCTTTTGCATCCTTTTCAAGACTACAAGAGGTCATAATCAATAGAAATAATATTTGAGCAATGGTTTTCATAAAAAGAATTTTAAGTATTGATAAGTGAATAACAAATAAATACTATTTCTTCAATTCCAGTTTTTCAGCAAAATAATCACAAAAATCACGCATAGTTGCGCTCATCTTCTCATCATTTGTAGCCATTTCAAAGGAATCTGCCATTGAAATTAAAGTTTGATGAAAAAACTGTTTCATTTCATCAACAGGCATATCCTTAGTCCATAAATTGATTTTATACGTATCTTTACTTTTCTGATCCCATACCGAAAGTAACATTGCTTTAGATGGTTTGTTCTTGATATTCCCATCATCTGCAGACCAAGTTAATTTTTCAGGAATTTTATTTTCATCTAAAGCTACCTTTATTTTTATTTCTGAACTGTGTTTTATTGCCATTCTATTATTTTCTATCATTCCTCCGTACCAATCACTATCGGGAACAGGAATCTTGTTAATAATTATTCAATGTAGATTAATTATCCTGTTAATCCAGGAAAAATAAAATCATTACTTCTTTGGTTTGTATTTTGATTTTTTGAAAATTTCTTCATTGTCCATTAACATAACTTTTTGAATTGATGTATCATTGTTTTTTAGATAGGAATCAACAATCTGCCAGCCAAACCAAGTTCCGATTCTACCCGGTGAATCTTTATCAACCTCTAAAAAAAATTTTGAAAATGGCGCTTCTTCAATAAAACGGGATGATAACTGTGGATTTGTATCGTACAACATCTCATTCTGCATAAAATATTTCCAAATTTCAATTTCACTATTTTCTGCCCAACCATATTGATCATCCGTATAGCCTATGATTTCAACTCTTTCAATGTTGGGCAAAAATGATTGAGTTAGAGCCATTTTTTTTCCAGCCTGAACCATTCTTGCAACAAAACTTTTAAATGCCAATGGTGATATGTACTGTTCACTAAATTTATTTGCAACCGCTACAATAAGATGTTCTTTTGTATAGTTTTGCTTGATATAGTTTGGAAACTCACTATAAACTTGATTATCCTTTCCTAAAAAAATATCCAAAGAAACAAACAACAAACTATCAGCTAATATCACATTGCTATTATAATCAACATTGGTTAAAATTGTTATGACTTTTGGTTCATTGAAATTAGGATAGTAATATTTTATATGCTTAAATAAAGAATTTATTTTTTGTGATTCATCGGTAAAATCTGCATACAATTTTTGTGATTCTTCAAAAAGGGCTTGCTCATCTTTGTTCTGCATTTTATTTATCCATACACTATCCGGATTTGATTTTGGAAATAAATAAGGAAACTTTTGTTTTAGATTACTAAGATTCTCAGGATCTGTTGTATAAAATAATTCGTCAAATCGTTCTACATCAGTTGTAACTTCAATATCACTAATGTCAACTTTATTGATAGCATCTTTGTCACAGCTTGTATGTGTAATTGATATTAAAAATAAAAAAAAGATAATTTTAAATGGTTTTAATTTAACAGGAATCAATTATAAAGTATTTAAGTTTAATTTTAATATTTTTGTGCTTGGCAAATTTAGATAAATACTTTCAATATGAATGCAGAAAAGGTAACAAATCACATTGTAAAGTGGTTAAAAGATTACGCAAAATCGGCTGGTGCTAAGGGCTTTGTAATAGGAATTTCAGGCGGAATTGATTCAGCATTAACTTCTACTCTCTGTGCTAAAACAGGACTTGACTTATTGTGCTTAGAAATGCCAATACATCAGGAAAGCACTCAAGTAAGCCGGGCAAGAAATCATATTAACTGGTTGCAAAAAAACTATAACAAGGTGAGTTTAACACAAGTTAATTTAACACCTGTATTTGATAGTTTGGTAGACGCCTTTCCAGATGTGGAAAGTGAAGAAACAGAATTCATGACATTGGCCAATACACGTGCAAGATTAAGGATGAGTTCTCTATATTATTTTGCCGCATTAAAGGGATATTTGGTTGCTGGAACGGGAAATAAAGTTGAAGATTTTGGTATTGGTTTTTATACAAAATATGGAGATGGTGGTGTTGATTTGAGTCCAATTGCCGATTTGATAAAAACTGAGGTTTATGAACTAGCTGCTTATTTAGGAATAAATCAAGAAATTCTTGAAGCTGCTCCTACAGATGGTTTATGGGGTGATGATCGCACTGATGAAGATCAAATTGGAGCATCCTATCCCGAGTTGGAATGGGCCATGCAAATGGTTGAGGAAGGCAAATCTTCTGTTGATTTTGATGGGCGAAAAAAAGAAGTTTTGAATATCTATACTCGTCTAAATAAAGCAAACAAGCACAAAATGGATCCGATTCCGGTTTGTGAAATTTCTGATAGTCTTAAAAGATAAATTAATTGAGTTGTAACAAATAGGCTTTACTCAACTGACTATTTCTTGTTTTAGGGTTTAAAAATGGCAATGTCAACATCGTAATTCTATATCTGGGTACTTCATAGATAGTTTCCCAATGTACATTTTGAGATATTAATCTTTCCAAATCCTTTTCATAAACAAAGAGCCATTTTCCTTTATTATTGCTAAAATCTTCAACCGACAGACTTGGAGTATCTCTTTTTGTATAAAAGTTTAATGACCAACTATAAGCTTTATCAAAAATATAAACATCGTCAATTTCAATATTTTCTTCATCAATAACTTTTACCATATTACTACCTGCCTGATAATTTAACAAACTGGGATAAAATTGTGTATTCAGGCTAAAGTTCACAAAAACAGAAAACAACACTGAAATAATTATTGTTTTTGAAACCAATTCATTCTTTCTATAAATATTATAACATAATATAGCAAATAAAAGACCATAAAAAATTAATTGGATATATGAAGCCGGAAAAACTAAGGTAACAAGAACAATTGCTAAAATACTTCCCAAACTGATAATAAAATATTGAACCCTAAGAATTATTTTAAGTATTTTATTATTTGATGATTCCAACAAATAAACAAGATATCCTGATATTAATACGGCTAAAACAGGAAACAGACTATTCATATAATGAGGTAGTTTGGATTTAGATAAATTAATAATGATCATGATCAGCCAAAAACCTCCAACTGTCAAAAATTCTAATCCATTTTTATGTTTAAATTTAGCTTTAACAAATTGTATACTTCTATGAAAAATAGCTATGTAAGCTATAACAGCCCAAGGTAAAAATGCCCATAACATGGTATGGAAAAAGAAAAAATAATCCGTACTAGAGCCACTTGCCTCGGCGTCTGAAACAGAAAATCGATTAAAACTCTGATCCCAAAAAATAAATCTAATACCCGAAACATTGGTTTGACCATTTACTATTTTTTCGGGATGCAAATCGAATTGTACATAATATGCATATAACATAGGAATACAAGTGATTAAAAAAGTTATAATTCCCATCAAAACTTTCCAATTGAAAACAGTATTCCATTTTCTATTATATAGAATATAGCATAAAAGTGCCCCACCAATCATCAAAACAGCAAGTTGCCCCTTGGTACTGAATGCCACTCCTAATCCAATGGAACCCAATATGACATGTAACAATTTCTCTGATTTGATATATTTAACCAATTGCCAAATTGCATAAATACTTGCACCTGTTAACACAGCATCTGTACGAACATCATGATTTGCCAAAATAATTGCCTGAGTTGAAAGAAATATAAAGGAGGCAATATGTCCGGCTTTTCTACCATATAACTCCCTTGCCAAACGAAAACATGAATAGGCACCAATCATTGTAAAAATTAAAGCCGGCAATCTATAGGCCCAATGCGACACGCCAAATATTTTAAAGGACATAGCCGATAACCAAAAATGCATATGTGGTTTATCCAGATAATCATCAAATCCTTTATAGAGATGTAAAAAGTCATTTTCCAAATACATATGCATGGCCATGGTCGCATGTTGTGCCGAATCGTATTCCATCACAGGAATAAACAAACCCGAAATATAAACTAAAGCCAGAAGTGAATATAAAAAAATTCTAATGTTTTTTGAAAAAATAGATTCCATAGGGTAATTACAAAATTTGATACGGCTTATTGGACTCAAAAATACACTTAATAAACATATAAAGATTATATTCAAAATAATTATATTATTTTTGATTCTTAATTTTAATTGATGAATATTTCAGAATTACTATCCATAATTATCCCGGTTTATAATGAAGAAGGCAATATCGGTTTATTGACAAAAGCTATCGAAGATGCATTGAAGGGATATTCCTATGAAATTATTTATATCGACGATTATTCGACTGACAACACCAGAAATGATGTAAAGGATATGAAGAATCCAAATGTAGTTTTAATCGAAATGAAAAAAAACTACGGACAGAGTTCAGCCTTACAAGCCGGTATTGATTATGCCAAAGGTGAATTTATAATTACCATGGACGGGGATATGCAAAATGATCCTTCTGACATTCCTAATATGCTCGATTTATTAATCAAAGGGGATTGGGATATCGTAACCGGTATTCGGCAAAAAAGAAAGGATTCATTAATAAGAACCTTTCCTTCTAAAATTGCAAACTATATCATAGGTAAAACAACCAAACTTAATATCAAAGATCACGGTTGCGCCTTAAAAATATTCACAAAAGAAACCGCAAAAGAGCTTAAATTATATGGCGAATTGCACAGATTCATTACGTTATTGGCTCATATCAATGGGGCAAGAATTACCGAAGTAAAAGTAAAGCACCATTCTAGAAAATATGGTGAATCAAAATACGGTTTGGGCAGAACCTTTAAAGTTGTTAATGATTTACTATTAATATTATTTCAGAGAAAGTATTTACAAAAACCTATATATCTATTTGGCAATATTGGTATTTTTCTTTTCACTATTGGAGTTTTTATAAACATTTATTTATTGATTCTAAAAGTACTTGGTAACGAAATAGGAAACAGACCTCTTCTGATACTTGGCGTATTAATGGTTCTAGTAGGTGTTCAATTGTTTACCATCGGAATTGTTACCGACTTATTAATGAAGACCTATTATGAATCACAGGATAAAAAACCTTTTAACATAAGAAAAATTACCACTATTGAAAACAAGTAGAAAAAAATTAATCTCTACCATTTTTAAAATTGGTGTCAGTATTTTTTTACTATACTTTGTTTTTACAAAAATTTCCTTGGTTGAAATTTGGAGTACTCTTAAAGATGTCAAATTACTTTATATTTTATTATCAATAGTCTTCTTTTTATTGTCTCAATGGTTATCCGCTAAAAGACTTTTATATTTTTTTAAGGAATCCGGATTTAATCTAAGTAATCAAAGTAATAATATCCTGTACTTGATAGGAATGTTTTATAATTTTTTTATTCCTGGTGGTATTGGTGGAGATGCATATAAAATATATGTCCTTAATAAAAATTTTAAATGGAAGGTTAAAGCCTTAACCTCTGCTGTTTTTGTTGATAGATTTATGGGCTTAACTGCCATTGGCATTTTAATCTGTCTTTTAGGGTATAATTTGATTCCTTTACCTCTATTAATTTGGTTGATTCCAATACTGATATTAATTATTGTTGTTATTTCTTATTTTATTGTAAAACGATTTTTCTTTAAATACCTAAATATATTCTTTAAAACATTATTAATTTCTCTTGCAGTTCAAGGGCTACAGGTTTTGAGTGTGATTGGTATAATTTACAGTCTCGAAAGTCAAGTTGAATATCTAAAATATGTTGTTATATTTTTAGTTTCTTCAGTACTTTCCATATTTTCATTTGCAGGAATTGGCATTAGAGAATATGTGTTTTACGAAGCCTCTTTAATATTAGAAATTAATTCTTCAATATCAGTATCTGTTGGGGTGCTATTTTCAATTATTACTGCTTTGATTTCCTTATTCGGGATTATCTTTCATTTCAAGAATCCGAAATTAAAACTTGACAAATACCAAGTCAAGTGAACCCATTATTATAATACTCGATTGAGTTTTTCAAACAGCAATTGTTTCAAAGAGGTGTAATTTAGAACCATTTCCATATTCTCATCACGATTATCCATAATTATTTCTGCCGCATTTGAGGAATTTAAATCATTGATAAGGGATTTAATTTTCTGTTCAATTAGAAATCTGCGCAAATTATAGATAACATCTGTAACTAATTTGGGTAAATGTTTATCTTTTGACTTAACTATGATATCTTTTCGTTCCCAGTCGCTCAAAACATGTTTTTCTTCATCCATCAAAATATTTGTTACAACAGTTGCTATTTCCATATTCTGATGATTTGTAAAGGAATCTATACTTATATTTTGATTCTGATTTAATTTATGAATTATTTCATGGTAAATCTTCAAAAAAATAGGGTTTGTAAATTCAATTTCATCATCCTGAAGATGAATATAAATTTCATTAGAGACCAAACTTGTATAATTTTCTTTTTCTATTATCTTTTTACCATCATCATCAATTACCGTTGTATAATCAACAAAATCAACCTCATTATTACCATATAGTAAAAGGATTTCAATAAGTTTTTTCTCTATACCAAATAACTCATCAACCTTTTCAGCTTGCTTAGTTTCCTTTTTTATACCTGTAAAAGTTGATGACAAACTTGTAGATGTCTTTGAAGCTTCACGCTGTTCCTTTTTTCTATTTTGAGATAATTCATTGAATAATACATTCTCAGAAATATCCATTATTCTGGCACATTCTTGTATGTAAATTTCTCTTTGAATATTATTAGGGATTTTAGATATACTTATCACAATATTCCTGATCAATTCTGCCTTTTTTATAGGATCATTTTGAGTTTCCTTTAAAAGCAAAGAAGTTTTAAACTGGATAAAATCCTGAGCATTATTTTTAAGGTATTCCTTTAATTCACTTTGTGTTTTATTCTTTGCAAAACTATCAGGATCTTCACCATCAGGAAATGCCACAACTTTAACGTTCATGCCCTGTTCAAGGATCAGATCTATCCCTCGAATAGAGGCTCGTATACCCGCGGCATCACCATCAAACAAGACCGTAATATTTGGTGTTAATCTATTTACCAATCTTATTTGATCCGATGTCAAGGCAGTACCTGAAGAGGCCACTACATTTTCAACTCCGGATTGAAACATTGAGATCACATCTGTATATCCTTCTACCAAATAACAATTATCTTCTTTGGCTATACTTTGCTTGGCCTGGTAAATACCATATAAAATTTTGCTTTTATGATAAATGATACTCTCCGGTGAGTTTACATATTTCGCTACTTTTTTATCGGTCAAAAGTGTTCTCCCTCCAAAGCCTAAAACTCTGCCACTCATGCTTTGAATTGGAAACAACACCCTCCCTTTGAAACGATCGAACTTTCTTTGCACAGAATTTGTTTCATCGTCCTTTTTAACGATAGTAAGGCCCGTTTTTTCAAGAAATTCAAGTTCGTATTTTTTAAGTAAAGCTTCATCGGTAAAAGCTGACCAATCATTTAATCCATAACCTAATTCAAACTTTTTGATAATTTCATCAGAAAACCCTCTTTCTTTAAAATAACTAAGGCCAATAGCTTTTCCTTTTTCTGAGTTTAAAAGAATATCATGAAAGTAATTTTTTGCAAATTCAGAAACCAGATACATACTTTCCCTTTCATCTGATTGTTGTTTTTGTTCATCAGATTGGATAGTTTCCTCAATTTCAATATTGTACTTTTTGGCCAAATAGCGAATTGCTTCAGGATAGGAATAATGTTCATGTTCCATTAAAAATGTAATGGCATTCCCCCCTTTACCCGTACTAAAATCCTTCCAGATCTGTTTCACAGGAGACACCATAAAGGATGGTGTTTTTTCATCAGCAAAAGGACTCAACCCTTTATAATTAGCACCTGCTTTTTTTAAATTTACAAAGTCACCAATCACCTCCTCTACCTGAGCTGTTTCAAAAACTTTATCAATGGTGTTTTTTGTAATCATTTAAAATTTCTAAATATTAAAGCCAAAAAAAGTCACACAATAAAGCGTAACTTTTTTAAAGTATCATCATCAAAGGCTAAGACACAGCTTTTAACTTTTTAATTGTAGCTTTTGTTAATTTATTTTCAGCATATTTTTTGGTGACTTTTAATTTGCTTTCTTCGCTACTTGGTAATTCAAACATCGCATCTGTCAATATTTCCTCACAAAGAGATCGCAATCCTCTGGCACCTAATTTATATTCAACCGCCCTATCCACAATAAAATCCAAGGCTCTGTTATCAATAGAAAACTCAATCCCATCCATTTCAAACAGTTTTTTATATTGCTTGATGAGGGCATTTTTAGGTTCCGTTAAAATCGAACGCAGGGTTTTTTTATCTAAAGGTTTCATATAAGTCAAGGCCGGCAATCGACCTATAATTTCAGGAATCAAACCAAAAGTTTTTAAATCACTAGGTATTATATATTGAAGAAGATTCTCTTCATCAATTTTGTCATCAGAAATTGAGGCGCTATAACCCACGGCCTGCATGTTCAATCTTTTACTTATTACTTTATCAATTCCACTAAAGGCTCCACCTGCAATAAATAAAATGTTTTGGGTATCTACTTCAACAAATTTTTGATCAGGATGCTTCCTTCCTCCTTTTGGTGGTACATTAACTATAGTACCTTCCAACAGCTTCAATAAAGCCTGTTGAACACCTTCACCAGAAACATCACGGGTTATGGATGGATTGTCACTTTTACGGGCAATTTTATCAATTTCATCAATAAATACAATACCTTTTTCGGCTTTATCTACTTTATAATCTGCAGCCTGCAACAATCGTGTTAATATAGTTTCTACATCCTCTCCAACATAACCAGCCTCTGTTAATACGGTTGCATCAACAATGGCAAAGGGAACGTTTAACATTCTTGCAATAGTTTTTGCAATTAAAGTTTTCCCCGTTCCTGTTTCCCCTACTAAAATTATATTACTTTTTTCAATTTCAATATCGTCATCCTTAGAATTAGGCTTTTGTAATAAACGTTTATAATGGTTATAAACAGCAACAGACATTACTTTCTTAGAATGATTTTGGCCTATAATATACTGATCTAAAAAATCCTTTATTTCAATGGGCTTTTTAACCAAAAACTCAGATGAGGCCTTCTCATTTTTCTCAGCTACAGTTTCTTCTACAACAATTCCATGTGCTTGTTCAATGCATTTATCACAGATATGTGCATCTATTCCTGCAATCAATAAATTTGTCTCCTCTTTTTTTCGTTTACAAAACGAACATTCTAATTCTTCCTTTTTTGACATAATTTATAATAAATTTAATTTGCCTAAATTTTTAATAATTTTCAAAACATTAAAAGCTCAAAGTTTTATTAAGGGTAGTTTCAAAAACCTATTAATTATTTTCTAGTTAGAACTTCATCGATCATTCCATATTTCTTAGCTTCATCAGCTTTCATCCAATAATCCCTATCTGAATCCTCATGCACTTTTTCAACTTTTTGACCTGAATGCTTGGCAATAATGGCATATAATTCTTCTTTCAACTTCATTATTTCTCGTGCTGTTATCTCAATATCTGATGCCTGACCCTGTGCACCTCCCATAGGTTGATGAATCATAATTCTTGAATGTGGCAGCGCCGATCTTTTTCCTTTTTCACCAGCACACATAATCACTGCACCCATTGAGGCTGCCATTCCGGTGCAAATTGTTGCAATTTCAGGCTTAACAAATTGCATAGTATCATAAATACCCAATCCTGCATATACACCTCCACCTGGTGAGTTAATATATATTGAAATATCTTTAGAAGAATCAACACTTTCTAAAAACAGCAATTGAGCTTGAATGATATTGGCTACATGATCATTTATTCCTGTACCCAAAAATATAATTCTATCCATCATCAATCTTGAAAACACATCCATTTGTGCCACATTTAACTGACGTTCTTCAATAATATATGGGGTTACACTGCTAATAATTTTATCAACATACAAACTGTTAATTCCTTGATCTTTAACAGCGAAATTTTTAAATTCATTTCCGTAATTCATCTAATAATATTTAAGATAAGACTGTAAATATACTTAATTTAACTTTGAACTCATTTAATCTTTTTTAAATCAGTTTCAAATTATTTCCTTGTTTCAACTAAAAAAATACAAACAAGTTTTTGATAAAATAAAAACCTCATAAATTTAAGAACTTATGAGGCAATTATATATTCTATAATTTGAGATTATAAATTATTTATAAACCTCTTTAATAAAATCTTCATAAGTAACTTCCTTTTCCTTCAGCTTTACATTTTCTTTAAAGAAAGTCAGTAATTTTTCATTCATCAATTGATCTGAAAGTCGTTTTGATTCTTCCTGATTTGTTAGAACGCGATTGGCAATTTCTTCCAATTCCTTTTCTTCAGGGTTTGGGTTACCATATTGCGCCATTTGCGTTTTAATGAATCCCTTGGCAAATGATTTTAAATCTTCATAAGAAACTTTAATATCATTATCCTTACTTATTTTACCTTCGATCAATTGATATCTCAATCCTTTCTCTGAACGATTGTATTCTTCAATAGCTTCTTCAGTAGATAATGGTTTTTCACCGGCTACCTCCAACCATTTTTGTAGGAATTCAGCTGGCAAATCAAATTTAGTATTTTCAATCAAGCTTTCCGTAATCGCATTCAATAATTGCTGATCGGCTTGAGTCAAAAATTGTTTTTCTGCATCTTCTTTTAATTTAGCCTTCAATTCCTCCTCACTCTTTACTATATCTTTCCCAAATACTTTATCAAAAAATTCTTGATTGATTTCTGCCAATTCTGTTCTTGAAATTTCTTCAATTGTAAACTGCAAAGTTTCATCAAAATCATGAGCCTCATCATGTGAAATACCCAAAATATTCATTAAAATATGTTCATCCGTAAATAACTTTTTTGATTTCAATTCAAGCTGATCTCCAACTTTTTTACCAATAAACTTTTTAACATTTCCTTTCCCATTAATCTTCTCAAATTTAAAAGTAGATTTCTTATCAATTTCTTTTTCTTTATTCACAAAACTCCCGGTAATATTAGAATCTTCTGCAACTGCTTCTTGAGTCACAATTTTACCATATTGTTCTCTAATATTGTTAATCTGATCATCTAGCATTTTTTCATCCGCAACAATCTTGTATGAATTAATAGCCTTTTTAGGCTTCAAATTAACTTCGAACTCAGGTGCCAAACCTAATTCAAATTCAAAAGTAAATTCATCTTTTTCCCAAGAAAAATCGTCTTGAGATTTAGGCAATGGATTTCCTAATACATCTAATTTTTCCTCAACTAAAAAATTACTAAGAGATTCTTGTATCAATTTATTTACTTCATCAATCATTACTGATTTACCATATTGCTTTTTTACCAAACTCATCGGCACATGCCCTTTTCTAAATCCAGGAATATTCGCTTTTTTACGATAATTATTCAATTCTTGATCAACTTTATTCTGATAATCCTCTGCCTTTATATCAATTTTCACGACAGCATTCAATGCATCAATACTTTCTTTGGTAATATTCATTTGATAATTATTTATAAAATCTTTAAAAAATATACTTTTATTTTCCAATAAATGCGGGTGCAAAAATAATCAATTAGAATGATATAATAGCAAGGAAAAACATCAAATAATATACAAATCAAGTTAATGTTTGTTAATTTGTCTAAGAACTTAATAAGTTAAGGAATTTCTTGACAAAATACTCCTTATTCTTTTACCAAAGAATGTAATATAGACTGTACAAATGAGAGCAAAATACTAAAAATCATAGCTGTCCAAAATCCATCAACACCAAACCCACTTACCAATTTATCTACCAATAAAATAATTATAGTATTAATTACAAGTAGAAAAAAACCTAAAGTTACAATGGTGATTGGCAAAGTTAAAATGACCAAAATTGGCTTCAAGAAGGCAAACAAAAATCCTAAAACCAGGGCAACAATAATTGCAACTGAATAACTTTCAACATGAACACCGCTTAAAAAATTAGCAATTAATAATACCGCAGCTGCGGTGAGAAACATTTTCAAAATAAAATTCATAATAAATAATTTTTGGTTAAATCACCAAATTAAACATTTTCAATAAACCCTACAACATTTTGATAAAATTCGAAAGGATTTTCCGCATGAAGCCAATGCCCTGACTTACTAATAGTAACAATATCATTATCAGGAAAATGGAAAGTAATTAACGTTTCATCATCCTTAGTGATGTATGCCGAATTTTCACCTTTTAAAAACATGGTCTTCCCCAAGAATTGATCATTCGATGCCAAACCGATACCAATTTCATCATTATTCATTACCAAACTTTTGAGGTTAAAACGATAATCAAAACTGTCTTTGGTTTTACGATATAGATTTTTTAATAAAAACTGTCGAACGCCTATTTCTGGAATAAACTTTTGAAGTATTATATCAACCTCACCCCTTGACCTAATAGTAGAAAAATCAACTGATTCTAGGGCAGTTAATATCGTTTTATGATGGGGAGGATAAAATTTTGGCCCTATATCAGCAATCAACAATTTATTCACTAATTGCGAGTGTTTTACAGCAAAGAACATGGCTACCTTTCCACCCATAGAATGACCCAAAAGGTTCACTTTTCCTAAGCCGTGATGTTTGATATAATTGAATAAATCCTCCACCATTAGTTCATAATTAAATTCATCTGAATGAAAACTTCGCCCATGATTTCTTTGATCAATCAAATGAACCTGATAATCTTCGGCAAATTTCTTACCAAGTGTTTTCCAATTATCACCCATACCAAAATATCCATGGAGGATTAATAATGGCTCTCCTTCTTCTAAAATTATCGAATGTAATATATTTGCCATTTACGATTCTGTTTTTAATTTGGCCATCAAACCTATTTGGCCTAAATGATAAATATCATGCTGAATCATTCCTTCAATTAAAAACCTAAAATTATGGTTTCTTCCCGGCACTGGATCCTCTAGAATTGAATCCGATTGATTCATTAAATTTCTATTAGTGCTTTTTGAACCTGAAATAGATTTTCAATTAAATTAGCCCATTCAGATTTTGAATTTATTTCAATGTCCTCCCAATCATTTGAACCATACAATTCTATATTGTACTCCTCTTCTCTTTGAATTTTCTTTATGACATAAATTCGCCAATTTATGATATGTTGAATTAATTTTTATTCTTTAATTTTTGCAAATACATATTCACAACATTTTGCAGACCAAAATACAATGATTCACAGATCAGGGCATGGCCAATTGAAACTTCCAGTAAATTGGGAATATTATTTGCAAAAAATTCGAGATTATTTAAACTTAAATCATGACCCGCATTGACATCCATTCCATATTGATTGGCTTTATTAGCAGCCTCAATATAAGGCTCAATGCTTTTTGAATTCCCCTTGGAATAACCAACGGCATAAGCTTCTGTATACAATTCTACCCTATTTGTTCCAGTATTGGCAGCTGACTCCATTAATGAGGCATCAGGATTCATAAAGATAGAGGTCCGGATTTTATTTCGCTTAAATTCTGCAATAACCTCCTGTAAAAAACTTTGATTTTTAATAGTATCCCAGCCGGCATTTGAGGTAATAGCATCAATTGAATCAGGAACCAAAGTAACTTGTTCAGGCTTAATTTTCTTAACGAGATCAATGAACTTATCGATTGGATTTCCTTCAATATTGAATTCTGTTATAACCTTTGGTTTTAAATCAAAGGCATCTTGATATTTTATATGCCTTTCATCTGGCCTTGGATGAATGGTAATTCCTTGTGCTCCAAACTCCTGAATATCTATAGCAGTTTGTATCAAATCCGGGGTATGACCACCACGGGCATTTCTAAGGGTTGCAATTTTATTTATATTTACACTTAACTTTGTCATAAAAAACCTAATTGTCTATTTTATAAAAGAAGATATTATATCTTTACGAAGTAAATTAATATCGGTTTACAAAATTACAATTTTAAAAGTTATTTCTGGTATTACGAATAAATTTATGCTTACAACAAACTACATACTAAATGATATCAAACCTTTAAATTTGAAGGATAATATTGTCAAAGCTCTGAATTTATTTAACCGCCTTCCTTACTCTCATTTGCCTGTAGTAGATGGCAACTTATTTTGTGGATTGATTGCCAGAGAAATTTTAGAATATCCAGAATTTGACAAAAAAACCCTATTAGAAATAAAAAATCAATTGCAAGCATTTTATACTTCGGAAAAAGTAAATTGGTTTGAAGTTCTTGAGTATTTTGCCACCTACAATACCAATTTAATTCCTGTATTGAATGATAAGAATAGATACGTTGGATACTATGAATTGGATGATTTTTTAAATATTTTTAAGTGCACACCTTTTATTCATGAAAATGGTGTTGTTTTGGTGATTGAAAAAGGAATTAATGAATATTCATTTAGTGAAATATCTCAAATTATAGAATCTAACAAAGCTACATTATTTGGTGCATTTGTATCAAATATTGAAAACGAAATTATTCAAATAACATTAAAATTAAGTTTGCATGATATTAGCAATACCTTGCAATCATTTAGAAGATATAATTATAATATTTTAAATGAATTTGAAAAGGATAAATACTTAGAGGAACTGAATAACAGATCAGATTATTTGCAAAAATATTTAAACATTTAGTGTTATAACATTTTTTTATGAAAGTTGGAGTTTATGGACAGTCGAACAATGAAACGACAAAAAAATACATCAATTTATTAGTTGATATTCTGGTTGAAAATGGCGTTACGATTGTTTTTGAAAAAAAACTATACAATTACTACAAAGAGACAAACTCTGAGATCAAACATGGTACTTTTAAAAATTATAATGACCTAGATTCTACCATTGACCTATTCTTTAGTGTGGGAGGTGATGGTACTTTTTTACGTTCAGTTACCTTTGTGAGAGATTTAAACATTCCAATTGTAGGAATAAATACAGGAAGATTAGGTTTTTTAGCAACTATTCAAAAGGAAAAAATACATGATTCAATTATTTCTTTGTTAAAGGGGAGTTTTGTTTTGAAAGAACGAACTTTGATCAAGGCAACAACAAAGAATAAAAACAGTGATCTTAAAGAGCTGAATTTTGCTTTGAATGAAATTTCTGTAATAAGAAAAAATACTTCATCAATGATATCAATTAAAACCATACTTGATGGTGAATATTTAACAACATATTGGGCGGATGGTTTGATTGTTGCGACTCCAACAGGTTCAACCGGATATTCACTGAGTTGCAATGGCCCTGTGATTTCACCAAATTCCAATAATTTGGTCCTAACTCCTATTGCTCCACATAGTTTGATAGCCAGGCCTTTGGTAATTCCTGACGGAACCAAAATTGTTTTAAAAGTGGACAGTAGAGAGCATGAGGCTCTTCTTTCCTTAGACTCACGTCAAACAACAATTTCAAGTTATGATGAAATTTCAGTTGAAAAATGTGACTTCACTGTAAAAATAGTTCAGTTAAACGACCAAACTTTCATAAAAACACTTCGTGAAAAATTACTTTGGGGAGAAGATAAACGCAATTAAATTACTGCTTATTACACAATTTTACACTTAAAAAACTGTTAATCAAAAAAGGGCTTTTAATTCAATTGATTGAAAGAGTATTTATTTATCTTTGCGAACTATTTTTTATGATGAAAAAAACGTTATTTATTTTTTTGTTTTTTGTCTGTTTCAAACTTTCTTTTGCTCAAATTAATGAAGTAGGAGTTTTTTTAGGGGGAAGTAATTATATTGGTGACATAGGCAAGACAACTTATATTTACCCCAATAGTTATGCAATTGGAGCAATTTACAAATGGAATATGCATCCTCAATATTCAATAAGAGCTACCTATACCTATTCAAAAGTTACTGGTAATGACATTAATTCTAATAATTCCTATAGAAAGTTTAGAGGATTAGAATTTAGTAATAGCTTACATGAATTGGCAGCTGGAATTGAATATCATTTTTTTAAATACAATTTATCAAAAATAGGATATACTCAAACTCCTTATATTATTGCAGAATTAGCTGTTGTGAATTACGGTACTGTTAATAATGGACGAACTTTTAATTTTACAGTTCCTTTTGGTATTGGTTACAAAACAAAATTAGCAAGAAACATAGGTGTCGCTTTTGAGACTTCATTTAGATATACTTTTAAAGATGATATTGATGGATATCCTCAATATGTTGATGGTACACAAATAAATTACTCAAATGGGAATGATTGGTATGTATTTACAGGAATAACCCTTGTATATGCATTTGGCAGGGAAGGCTGTTATACCGGAAACCACTTTTTTTAAAGATGAATATTAAGGATCAAATTGATAAAAACAAATTACCTAAACATGTTGCCATAATTATGGATGGCAATGGGCGTTGGGCAAAAAAAAGAGGGTTTACAAGAGTATTTGGTCATAGAAACGGTGTGAAATCCGTTAAAGAAATAGTTGAAGCGACGGTAGAACTAGAAATCACTGCACTAACCCTGTATACATTTTCCACAGAAAACTGGAAACGCCCCAAAGTTGAAGTTAATATTTTAATGGGTATACTAGTAAATTCTCTAAAAAAAGAGCTCACAACCTTTCAGGAAAATGATGTAAAACTACAATCCATAGGTAATATAGAAAAGTTACCAAAAAATGCTAAGAAAGAGCTCTTAGAAGTAATTGAAAAGACCAAAAATAACAAGGGCTTAACACTCACTTTAGCCTTAAATTACGGCTCTCGGGAAGAAATAATAAATGCTGTTAAGAATATTTCTAAAAAAATTGTTAATAATGAACTGAATATTGAAGAAATTGATGAAAATACTATAAATAGTCATTTATATACATTTACTTTGCCCGTCGTTGATTTTTTGATACGAACGAGTGGTGAAAAACGTATCAGCAATTTTTTATTATGGCAAATTGCCTATGCAGAATTGTATTTCACAAATGTACTATGGCCCGATTTTAGAAAGAAAGATTTTTACGAAGCAATATTAGATTATCAAAGTAGAGAAAGACGATTTGGAAAAACAAGTGAACAAATTTATACAGGCAGAAAATAAGCTAATAATCAGTATTTTACCCCTATTTTTAATTTTCATAATTTTTACTGGAAATGCACAAGAAGAGAAATCAAATATTGATAAAAAACAGGATACTCTTGCCCCAATTAAAACAGAAACCAAAAACAAATCTGAATTAAATAAGTCCTTAGATACCATTATCCCAGCGAATCAAATTTTGGATTCTGTACCGAAATCAGAGAATGCTTTGGATACCATATTACCTGTGAATCGAGATCTATTTTCGGCCCCAAAGGAGGAGAAATTCAATGACACATTGCCAAAAAGCAACAGTGTATTGGATACAATACCTAAAATAGAAAAAAATACAGGACCCATTATCATTGATAAAAACAAGAAATACATACTTGGTGGTGTTTCGGTAGTTGGTATAGAAACAATTGCAGAGCAATCCATTTTAATTTTTTCAGGACTAAATACCGGACAACAAATTAAAATCCCCGGAGATAAGCTATCTTCTGCAATTAAAAAATTATGGGGATCAAAACTATTTAGTAATGTTGAGGTATATGTAACAAAAATTGATGGAAACTCGGTTTATTTAGAAATTAATGTTGATGAACTGGATAAAGTTGGTAAATTAACAATTAAGGGGGTTAAAAAATCAAAAATTGAAGAGATTCAAAAAGAAATTGAATTTCAAAATGGCTCTATGCTTACGGAAAATTTAGTAACTACAACCAAAAATCAAATTGAAAAAAAATATAAGGAAAAAGGGTTTCTAAAAACAAAAGTTACGATTTCAACTAAGATAGACACTTCGCAAACGAATTCTCAGGATGCTCTAATTCTTATAGACAAGGGTGACAAGATAAAAATAAATCAAATTACTTTTCATAATAATACGGCATTGAGTAATAAAAAATTGAAAAAATTACTCAAAAAAACAAAAGAAAAATCCATTGCTAAAAAAGGACTATTGAGCATGTTCACAGCATCAAAATTAGTCGAGGATGTTTATGAAGATGACTTGAAGAAGGTAGTTGAAAAATATCAGGAAATTGGTTATCGTGATGCTTTAATTATTAAGGATTCGATATCCTGGAATGATAATAATACGATCAATTTAGACATAACAGTTAATGAAGGTGAAAGATACAAATTCGGTAAAATTTCCTTTTTAGGGAATACTGCATTTTCAGATCGACAACTTCAGAGTATGTTGAGAATTGATGAAGGAGTCACCTATAATGGAAAAGCCTTAATTGAAAGAGTAAAAGGTGATGGATCTCCTGATTCACAGGATATTTCCAATTTATATTACAATCGGGGGTATTTATTTTCTTCAGTTGATTTGGTTGAAACAAGTACAGAAAACAATATTATTGATTTAGAAATTAGAATAATTGAAGATGAAGTTGCTACCTTCAGGAAAGTATCAATTGTTGGAAATGATGTAACAAATGACCACGTGCTAATGAGAGAGATCCGAACCAAACCCGGCGAACTCTTTAGCAAGGAAGATATTGTACGATCTATTCGTGAATTAGGTCAATTGGGTTATATAGATCCGGAAGCTATTGTACCGGATGTTAAGCCGAATCATCAAGACAAAACAGTGGATATTGAATATAGTTTGGCTGAAAAGGGATCCAGTCAAATCGAGCTTCAAGGTGGATATGGAGGCGGAACCTTTATAGGTACATTGGGACTTTCATTTAATAACTTTGCCATTAGAAATCTTTTTAAGCTTGACGAATACAAACCGGTTCCAAGAGGAGATGGTCAAAGCATAGGTTTGCGATTGCAGTTTAGTAAATATTCTCAAACCTATAGTATTAACTTTTCTGAGCCCTGGATGGGTGGTAAAAAACCTAAGGGATTTAATTTTTCAATTTACAATTCTAAACAATTTAGGTATGATTATATCACTAGAGATGTAGACAAGGATCAACGATTAGATATTATTGGAGCATCAGTTGGGTTGAGCCAACGACTCACTTGGCCCGATGATTTCTTTACTTTATCCACATCATTTAATTATCAAAGGTTTGATTTAAAAAATTACTTTTTACCTTCGTTTAATTACAATACCGGAATTTCAAACAACTTTAATCTAGCTATTAATTTTGGAAGAAATAATGCGGGTCCTAGCCCGATTTTCCCCAGCACTGGTTCACAATTTAACTTAGGTTTAAAATTAACACCTCCATATTCATCCTTTAATAATAAGGATTATACCAGTTTACCAGATGAGGAAAAATATGAGTGGTTAGAATTTTACAAAGTAACCTTTACGGGTAAATGGTATACTGCACTTATTGGCAAAATGATTTTAATGTCAAACGCAGAAGTTGGATATATGGATGGTTATAATGACGCTATTGGAGCTCCACCCTTTGAAAGATTCTATATGGGTGGTGATGGATTACAACAAGGCAATTTTGATGGGCGAACAGTTATATCATTAAGAGGTTACCCCAATGGAAGTTTATCAAATTTAAGAGGTGGAACCATTTATAATAAAGTTGGGTTTGAATTGAGATATCCTATTACATTGAAACCATCGGCTTCCATTTATGCGCTTACCTTTTTAGAAGGAGGAAATTCATGGGACAATTCAGTGCAATTCAATCCTTTTAAATTGAAACGATCTGCAGGTGCCGGTGTAAGAGTATTTATGCCTGCTTTTGGTTTGTTAGGTATTGATTTTGGTTATGGTTTTGATCCTTATGCGGGGTCTGCTGGAGAAATTGGAGGATGGCAAACACATTTTATAATAGGCCAACAGTTTTAAGCGAAATTAAGTATATTTGCTGCGAATTATAATTTGGCATGATTTTTTATAAAATATATGTAAATGACAATGAAAAGAGTATTAACTTTTATATTAATTTTTATCTGTTTTAGTTCTTTTGCACAAAAAGCACAAAGAATTGCCTATGTTGATATGAATTATATCTTAGAAAATATTCCCGAATATGTTGAAGCTCAATCACAATTAGATTCTAAAGTTAAAAACTGGCAAGTGAAACTTGATGGACTTTCTGCCGAGATTGAAACATTAAAAATAGATTTGAGCAATGAAAAGCCATTATTGACGAAGGAATTGATTGCTGAACGAGAGGAGGATATTGAAATAAAAGTTAAAGAGTACCAGCGGTTGCAAATAGCCTATTTTGGACCAACAGGAGATTTGTTTCAATTGAGAAAACAATTGGCTGAACCTGTGCAAAATCAGGTTTATAATTCGATTCAGACAATATCTAAAAATAAGAGATATGATGTTGTTTTCGATAAGTCATCTGATTTAATTATGCTATACACCAATAGTAAATTAGATATTAGCGAATTGGTTTTAAATAGTATCGTAAAAAACAGAAAAAGAAAAATAATTGACGACAGGAAAAATAAACAAATAAATGATGCTGAAGTGGTAGGTTCTGAACCCACGAATAATGAACAAAATGAAACCGTAAATTCTAATAATGTAGATGTTGAAAATACGGATGAACCTGTTGTAAAAGAAAAAACAAAAGAACAGCAAAGAATTGATGATAAGATTGCTAAAAGAGAAGCTTTAAAGGCCAAGATTAAGACTCAACAAGCGGCAAGAATTAGAATGAGAGATTCTTTAAAAAAAGTTGCTGATGATAATCGTGCAGCCAAATTAAAAGAAATTGAAGATCGAAATAAGAAAAGAGAAGAACAAGTTAAAAATAACAATGAGTAGAAATTAAAAAGAAGAAATTATTATAAACAAATTATTAAAACAATGAAATTATTTAGAAAATTATTCGTAGCAGTTATATTAATTACTGCATTTAGCACAGTACAAGCTCAAAAGGTGGGTCATATCGATAGTGAATTACTTTTAAAAGCGATGCCTGAAACTAAGGCAATGGAAGTTGAGTTAAAAAAAGTACAGCAAACTTATGCTGATGAATACAATTCACAGGCAGCATCATATGACGCTAAAGTAAAAAAATATACTGCAGAAGCTCCGACTCAAACAGATGTAAAAAATGAAGAAAGAAGATTAGAAGTTGCCGGTATACAACAAAAAATTCAAAAATACAGTCAAACAGCTAGTGAAGAAATTCAAAAAAAGCAATTTGATTTATTAAAACCAATAGTTGAAAAAGCACAACAAGCGGTGAAAGATGTAGCCGCTGAAAAAGGATTTATTTATATATTTGATTCATCTCCTGGAAAAGGATTAATAGTTTTTGATCAAGGTGAAGATTTATTACCTGCCGTTAAAACAAAATTGGGAATTCAATAATATTATAATATAATTATATCACAAACCCATCCGTCTCAGGCGGATGGGTTTTTTTATGCAAATGAATATTTTGTCATCGTTAAAAAGAAACTATTGATACCAACTTGCATATTTTATATAGTTATTAGCAATTCTATCAATTTCTCCTGATATTAGTTCTTCACTAATATCCTTTAATTTTTTTGCTGGCATTCCTCCAAAAATGCTACCAGACTTAACAATTGTTCTTTTTGTTATGACAGCTCCAGCAGCAATAATGGAATTGCTCTCAATAATACAATCATCCATAATGATGGCTCCCATACCTACCAAAACATTGTCATGTATAGTACATCCATGTACAATGGCATTATGGCCAATCGAAACATTATTTCCAATATTAGTTGGTGATACTTTATAGGTTGCATGTATGATTGCCCCATCTTGTACATTTACTTTATCACCCATTTTAATATAATTAACGTCCCCTCGAATTACCGCATTATACCAAATACTACATTGATCTCCCATTTCAACATTTCCTATGACGACAGAATTTTCTGCAAAAAAACAAGCTTTACCAAAAATTGGTTTTACCCCCTTTAACTCCTTTATTATCATGACCCAATTTATTTAATTTAACATTAACC
Source organism: Flavobacteriaceae bacterium (assembly GCA_030621915.1). Taxonomy (GTDB): domain Bacteria; phylum Bacteroidota; class Bacteroidia; order Flavobacteriales; family Flavobacteriaceae; genus Lutimonas. The sequence continues at coordinate 5,106 of JAUXGV010000005.1, read as the reverse complement.
CAGATTTTGCATTAGAATTTCGTAATGAGGTTTGAAAATGCAATAAAATAATTCACTTTAAAATTTTATCATAGCATAAGTTATGGTTCGATTTTAAAGTGAATTTAAATATCTTATTTTGCAGTAGTTTCAATACGGAATAGTTATTCTAATGCAAAATCTGGGTTTATATTCAAATATAGAAAAAAATCTTTCGTAAATTTGCAGATATAAAAATGATTTAAAATGTCGAATATAAAAATTGAAAATACGAACAATTCAGCCATCATAAAATTTGTTTTTGACAAAATGTTAACTGAAAATAGTTTTGAATATCATTCTGTTGAGGACGCTAAAAATTCTGATTTGGTGAAACAACTATTTCATCTTCCCTTTGTGAAAAATGTGTATGTAACTGCTAATTTTATTGCGATCGAAAAATTTGATATACTTGAATGGCATGAAGTACAAGAAGAATTAAAAGATATGTTTTCTAACTATTTACAGGATAATGAATCAATATTTATTCCTAAAAATAAAACATCTATTATTGAAGTATTTGCTGAAAGCACTCCAAATCCAAGTGTTCAAAAATTTGTAACTAACAAATTATTATCCGCTCAAAATATTGAGGTTTCCACTAGGGATGAAGCCAGAGAAGTTCCTATAGCAATGGAACTTTTTGAATTTTCATATGTAAAAGAAGTATTTATTTCAGATAATTATATTTCTATAATGAAAGATGAAAGTATTGAATGGTTTGAAATTAATACTGAAATTAGAGATTTTATCAAAGAATATTTACAATCTGACAGACGCATTATATCCAAAAATTATCAGCCAAAAAAAATTGAAAATATTAAAAATTCTGAATTAGCACCAGGTTTTAAACCAACCAATGATGACATTTCCAAACAAATTATATCTATCTTGGATGAATATATAAAACCTGCAGTAGCAGGAGATGGAGGGAATATCCAGTTTCTATCATATATCAAAGAAACAAAAGAAGTTAATGTGATATTACAAGGAGCGTGTAATGGATGTCCCTCCTCAACTATTACTTTAAAAAATGGCATTGAAGCTACCTTGAAGCAATTTTTACCCAATGAAATTGGTAGTGTAAATGCTCTAAATTAATTACGTGATAACTTATTCTAATGCTAAAGCACTTTTATTGATGCTTTTTTATCTTTATTTTTAAATTGTAATATATGGTACGAAGGTGGCAGTTCCATTAACTACTAATGAACTTCTAAAATTTCAATATTAAAATCATTAAATGGGACAAAATCTCCATTAATTTTACCCAATAATAAGGAACCGATTGGGGATGAAGGTGAAATAACGAAATATTCTTTTTTATCAATTGACAAATTCCCAACGCTAATTGCTAAAAAATAATTTCTTTGATTTGTATAAATTAGACTTCCAAGATGAATGATATCGTGTTTTGTTTGAAGATTTATTCTATCTAAGGTTTCCTTCATTTTTTTTACAGAAGGAAGTTGCATAGAAGCTTTCTCTATTTCCAATTGTAATAAAGCTCTAGCAGTTTCATGTTTATCTCCTGCCGAACTTTTAGTTTCTGAAAGCAATGCATTTTTATTTGATGAAATAATTTTATTTATAGTATCCAATCTATCTTCAATGAAATTATTACATTCTTCAATCAATGCTTCTTTAATTTTTTTCATTTCCAGTTCTTATATGTATTCAAAAATAGTTTATTTTTTTTGTATCTTGAAAAAGTAATATTTCAACTATAGAAATAAAAATATACAAAGAACATCCATGTTCATCCTTTCAATATCCCCCGAGTCATTGGATTGAGAAGTGTGTTGGATACATTATACTTAAATTTATAATCTTAGAGAGTTTAATCAACAATATAAGAATCACACTGAAGTGTTATTTTTTACCTCTTGGGTTAAAAAAGTTATTTATATCAAAAAATTGATTAAAAATGAATAAATCAAGATGCGCCTGGTGTGGCACAAATCCATTATATATAGAATATCATGATACAGAATGGGGTGTTCCGGTTTTTAATGATGACAAACTTTTTGAATTTTTAATCCTTGAAACTTTTCAGGCAGGTCTTAGCTGGATAACTGTTCTTCGAAAACGTGAGAATTTTCGAAATGCTTTTGATAATTTTGATTATAAAAAGATTGTAAAATATGATGAAAATAAGTTTGATGAATTGATCAATAATGCTGGGATAATTCGCAATAAACTAAAAATTAGAGCCACAATAAATAATGCAGCAGCCTTTGTCAAAATTCAAAAAGAGTTTGGCTCGTTTTCAAAATATATCTGGAAATTTGTTCACAACAAGCCTATTGTTAATCAATGGGAGAACATGGATGAAATTCCTGCCAATACTGAACTATCGGATATCATTTCCAAAGATTTAAAAAAACGAGGCTTTAAATTTGTTGGCTCAACAGTAATTTATGCCCATATGCAGGCAACCGGGATGGTTAATGATCATTCTCCAAGTTGTTTTAGGTACAAAGAAGTATTAATTTAGGGTTTCACTTAATCGACAGCTCTGAATTAAAGAAACTATGGATTAAAAAGCTTCACTTTTTTAACTGGAATATAAATTTCAGTGATAAGATCAGCAGGGTTATGAGTTGACATAATGCTATTAACATATACTTCAAATGGTTCTCCATTTTCAAGCTTGGTATAATCTATCAATTCTTCAACACCAATTATGGCCTGCTCCCATGCTGTTTTCGAATTTTTATAACTACCCTTTAAGGTGGTTTTAAAATATTTTCCTCTTTCCATAAATCCTGTTAAGAGTTCAGTTCCTTTTGGAGTAATCATTCTTTCTGGTATTGGCATACAAACAGAGAAAATGGTTGTAGCATTTTGTTCATCAAATTTGTGATAAATAGTAAAAGGACTGCCAGATGTTCGTATGTTATTTGATTCGACAAAACCACCTACTTTTCCCAGCATAGTTGGAAATTTAGAGTCCATTTCACTAATCTTAGACGAAGTTGATAAATACAAATAGAATCCGCCACTATAATCAACAACTCCATCACTTTCAATACTAAATATTTTTATTTTTTTTTGAATGCTTAAGTCTAATAATTCCAGTCCTCTTTCTTCCATCAATCCAATTTCATCTACCATTCCCTTTGTCATAAATCTATAAAAAAAACCTATTTTACCCTTCATACCCCAGGTAACTTTTGTGCCTTCACCTATTTCTTCAAGTCTCCAATATATATCAGATTTCATATCTCCAAAAGGTGTTTTAAATATAATTTTCTGATCTAGGCTTTTTGGTTTTTCAGTTTTTAGGGTTTCCATGAATCCTCCTCCATCTTGTTCACTGGTCCATGAATAGGAACCGCCAACCCCAATAGTATTTTCTGCATATGAGACCTGAATTGTAGCGTCTTTTTCATACCAAGGCCCCCAATCACTCCAATTTTTATAATCATTCAAATCACTAAAAACTATTTCAGGTTTCGCTTTTATGATTCTTGATTTTTTGACATCGTAGTTACCATCCAATGTTGTTAAATAAATTGCACCGGCAATAAACAAAATCACAAGCAATAGTAATATATTTTTAAGTATTTTCATTTTATCCAAGTTTTTTATTCTGTATTCCAAATATAAGTAAATAAAAATTCTGCCTGTCTATAATCAACATTTTAAATGAGTTAATCACTTGGTCAGCAAGTCAATTTTGGTTAGTTTTGAATTTCAAATAAAAATATAAAACTAATGAATTATAAACATTTTTTAAGTGCGATAGGGATAAGTTTTTTGTTATTATCCTGTGTTAATTCTAAAAATGAATCAATTAATGAAACGGAGAAAAAAGAGATTCAAAATGAATTTGAATATTTTGCAGAACAGTTTGCCGATATTAAAATATTACGATATGAGGTTCAAGGTTTTGAACGGTTGAGTTTACAACAAAAAAAATATGTTTATTTTTTAACTCAGGCCGGATTGGCCGGACGAGATATTATGTATGATCAAAATTATCGTCATAATTTAACCATAAGAAGAGCTTTTGAAAATATATACCAGAATTATAATGGCGATAAAAACAGTGGAGATTGGAAAAATTTTGAGATCTTTTTAAAACAAATTTGGTTTGCAAATGGCATTCATCACCATTATTCAAACGACAAATTCATTCCGGAATTTTCACAAGAATATTTGAAAGAAATATTAACACAAACAGATACAAAATTAGAGGGAGAAGCTTTCTCAGTACTTTTTGATAATTCTGATAATAAAAAAGTTAATTTAAATGCAGATATGGGATTAGTTCAAGGCTCAGCAATAAATTTTTACGGACAGAATATTTCAGCTGAAGATGTTGACAATTATTATTCGAATATTAAAACTGATAAAAACATGCCTGTTGAAATTGGGTTAAACTCAAAATTGATTAAAGAAAATGGTGTTTTAAAAGAAAAGGTTTGGAAAAGTGGAGGCATGTATGGAGCTTCTATTGATGGTATCATTTATTGGTTGGAAAAAGCTAAAAATGTTGCCGAGAATCAAGATCAGGCTAAAGGATTAGAACTCTTAATCAAGTATTATCAAACGGGGGATTTAAAAGTTTGGGATAAATACAACATCGTTTGGGCAAAATCTATCAATGGAGATATTGATTATATCAATGGTTTCATAGAAGTATATAACGACCCTAAAGGGTACAAGGGATCTTATGAATCTGTTGTTCAGATAAAAGATTTTGATATGTCTAAAAAAATGGCTGCTTTGGCAAATAACGTTCAATGGTTTGAAGACAATTCGACTTTAATGGAGGAGCATAAAAAGAAAAATGTTGTTGGTGTTTCCTACAATACGGTAAACGTTGTTGGAGAAGCAGGAGATTCTTCACCTTCCACACCAATAGGGATTAATTTACCAAATAACAATTGGATCCGAGAACAACACGGGTCAAAATCAATTTCGTTGGGCAATATTATTGGTGCATCAAATAAGGTCTCTAGAAGTGGCAGGTTGGAAGAGTTTGCAATTGATGACAATGAAATTGAATATGAAAAAAAATACGGCCAAAAAGCAGATAAACTACATACAGCCTTGCACGAGGTAATTGGCCATGCCAGT
>JAUXGV010000104.1 GCA_030621915.1 Flavobacteriaceae bacterium | reverse complement strand
GACAATGGAGCGGGAATTTCTGAGGAGGATAAGAGCAAAGTTTTTGAACCAAAGTTTACAACAAAATCGAGTGGAATGGGACTGGGCTTACCTATGATTAAAAATATTGTTGAAGCCTTTAATGGCACAATTTCTTTTGAATCAGAATTCAATAAGGGGACAGTTTTTAAGGTAGCTTTACCCATAGTTTAATCAATAACTTTTTAATTAACAAAGATGGATTACAATAATATTATTGTCTCTGAAGAAGGTAACATAGCGATGATTACCATTAACAGACCAAAAAAATTAAATGCCTTAAATAAAGAAACCATCTCTGAATTGCATGCGGCATTTAATGATTTAAATGAAGATGATTCCATTAGGGTAATAATATTGACAGGATCTGAAGATAAAGCCTTCGTTGCCGGTGCTGATATTTCGGAATTTGCAGATTTTGGGGTGAAGAAGGGTTCCAAATTAGCTCAGAGAGGTCAGGAATTATTATTTGATTTTGTTGAGAATTTGTCAACTCCGGTTATTGCAGCAATTAATGGTTACGCCTTAGGAGGTGGATTGGAATTGGCAATGGCATGTCATTTTCGGGTTGCGAGTTCAAATGCCAAAATGGGATTGCCTGAGGTAACTTTAGGCTTGATCCCGGGTTATGGAGGAACTCAACGTTTACCACAATTGGTGGGTAAGGGGAAAGCGATGGAAATGATAATGACTGCTTCAATGATAACCGCTGAAGATGCTAAGAATTTTGGTTTGGTGAATTATGTTGTGAGTCAGGATGAATTGATTCCGCTTTGTAAGAAGCTGGCAATTAAAATTTCTCGAAATTCTTCTACCGCAATATCCTCAGCTATCAAAACGATAAATGCTAATTTTAAAGATGGTGTTAATGGTTTTGAAAAGGAAATTAAGCAGTTTGGAAAATGTTTTGGTACAGATGATTTTATTGAAGGAACAACCGCTTTTTTAGAAAAAAGAAAACCAGATTTTAATTAAAAATAATTTTTTCGAATTTAATTGTCCATTTTTTTGAAGATGAATCGTCTTTAATGAAAACAGATATTAATCATTTAAATTTTAAAATCATGAGTAATTTTTTATTCTTATTTAGAGGCGGAGATGCTGCAAGAACTGAACAGTCTCCAGAAGAAATGCAAGAACATATGCAAAAATGGGGTGCCTGGATGGGTGGCTTAAAAGAAAAGGGACAATTGGTTGATGGTTTACCTCTTTCAAAAGAGGGTAAAGTAGTTGAAAATTCAGGAGATGTTATCACTGATGGACCTTTTGCCGAAGGAGCAGAAGTAGTAGGTGGTTATCTAATTGTTTCTGCTAACGAATTAAATGAAGCCGTGGAAATATCTAAAGGATGCCCTATTTTTGAACATAAAGGGAATGTTGAGGTTAGAGAAATTATGTCAATGAACATGTAATTTATTTAAATATTTAGAAAAGTCCGAATTTTATTAATTCGGGCTTTTCTATTTTTACACTATGGATATTGATCAAAATAATGAAATAATAGAGCATATATTTCGTCATGAATATGGTAAAATAATAGCATTGTTAACGCATAAGTTTGGTCCGTATAATATTGAGAAGATTGAAGATTCAGTACAAGAAGCACTGCTAAAGGCTATGCAGGTATGGGGTTATCAGATGATTCCTAAAAACCCTACTTCCTGGCTTTTAAAAGTGTCAAGCAATAGGCTTATTGATAGATTAAGAAAAGATAAAAAGAAAGTTCTTCAGAATGACTTTAATGAGTTCAATGTAAAAATCAATACCAGACAGAATGATTTATTATTAAATAATACGATAAATGATAGTCAATTAAAAATGATTTTCGCTTGTTGTAATCCGGTAATATCTGTTGAATATCAATTAATTTTAAGCTTAAAATTAGTCAGTGGTTTTAACAATAGAGAAATATCTGAGATCTTATTAAAAAAGGAGGAAACCATTGCAAAATCTGTAACTAGGGCAAAGAAAAAATTTAAAAAACAAATTAAAACTTTGGATATTCCTATTGAAATGAGCCTGTCATCAAGGGTTAAAAATGTTCTTAAAGTATTATATTTAATGTTTTCAGAGGGGTATAATGCAAGTTTTGGTAAAATTGTGATCAAAAGAGATATTTGCTTTGAATCCATTCGACTGGCATTACTGTTATTGGAAAATAAAAACACCAAATCACCTGAAGTATATGCATTAATATCATTAATGTGCTTTCACACTTCTAGATTCGATGCCAGAATTAATGATAAAAATGAACTCGTTGATCTTGAACATCAAGATAGAGATAAATATGATAGAAGTCTTATTACCTTAGGAATTGAACATTTAGAGTTGGCAACAAGAAAAAAAAACACGCCTTCTTCATATCATCTGCAAGCAGCGGTATCTTATTATCATTGTATCGCTCTAAATTTTAAAGAAACTGACTGGGAAGGTATTTTGTATTTGTATGATTTACAATTAAAACAAAATTATTCCCCAATACTTGAATTAAATAGGATCATTCCTTTTTTTAAATTATATGGTGCTGAAAAAGGATTAATAGAAATAAATAAACTAGATAAGAATTCTATGACCTTAAAAAACGCTCTGTATTATAGTATAAAATCTGAGATTTATAATAAATTAAATGATATAGAAAATTTTAAAATCGATATAAATAAGGCAATAAAATTGTCCAAGAATGAAATGGAAAAGAAGTATTTGATAAAGAAATTAAAATTGCGAATCAATTAACATCAAAAGAATTACCTATTCCCATTCCATTCGGAATAAAATTGTTTAAGATATATTTTAATAAATTCATGTCTTTCCTGGGCCATTTGCATTCCAGTTTGCGTATTCATTTGATCCTTTAACAGTAATAATTTTTCATAAAAATGATTGATTGTTGGAGCGGTACTTTTTTTATAAGCTTCCTTATTTTGATTCAAACAGGGTTCAATACTTGGATTATAGAGCGCTCTATTTTTGAACCCTCCATAATTAAATGCTCTGGCAATACCAATGGCACCTATGGCATCCAGTCTATCAGCATCTTGAATAATATCCAATTCTATCGATGAAAATATTTCATCTGAATTATTATCTGACAAGCTATTTTTATACGAAATGTGCTTAATTATATTTTCAACATGTCCAATAATGGTGTCATTAATAGTTAAGTCCTCCAAGAAATTTCTGGCTATTTTGGGTCCAATTGACTCATTTCCATTATGAAATTTGGCATCGGCTATATCATGGAATAGCGCACCTAGTTCAACAATAAAATTATCAGCAATTTCATTTTTGGCAATTATTTTGGCATTTCGACAAACTCTTTCAATATGAAACCAATCATGCCCTCCTTCAGCATTTTTCAATTGGGTTTTAACAAATTCTATGGTTCGATCAATGATTTCTTGTTTGTTCATATTTTAAATAAAAAAAACCTCTGGAAATCCAGAGGTTCAACATTAAGTTTTTTCAATTTCTGTCAAATTACTGGATTAACAAAATTCTTCATAGGCTCCAACCAAATTCGCAGCAATCATTTCAGCAGATCTACCTTCAATATGATGGCGTTCCAACATATGAACCAACTGGCCATCTTTAAATAGTGCAACAGACGGGGATGAAGGTGGAAAAGGAATCATTTTTTCCCTAGCTGTTGTTGTTGATTCTACATCTACTCCGGCAAAAACAGTTGTTAAATTTGTTGGCACTTTGTCAAACTCAAGAGAAGCAATAACTCCTGGTCTGGCGGTTCCAGCGGCACATCCACAAACAGAATTTACAACTACCAAAGTAGTTCCTTCTTTTTGCAAAGCCCCTTCAACTTCTTGTGATGTATGTAATTCTTCGAAACCTGCGTTTACTAATTGTTCACGCATGGGTCTTACTAATTCTTCTGGATACATAATTTTATATTTATAGTATAATAGAATGCAAAGATAAGGAATGAAACTATCAATCACTCCCATAATATTCACAAAATATTATGAAGCTTCTTAACTTAATATAATGGCAGAAATGTATATTTGCGTTTTATAAAATTAAATTATGGCAAGTTTTTCAAAATGGTTAGGTGCAGGATTGGGATGGACCTTTGGTGGGCCTATTGGAGGAATTCTTGGATATGTATTAGGTAGTTTTGTAGATGGTTTTTCTGAAAGTGAAATAAGGGAATATCAAAATGAAGCAAGATCAAATACCAATACGGGTTCAGGTGATTTTGAAATGAGTTTATTGGTTTTAGCCGCTATTGTTATCAAGGCAGATGGTAAGATTGACAAAAGAGAATTGGATTTTGTCCGTTCTACTTTTATTGGGATGTATGGAGATAGCAGAGCGAATAGAGCTTTTAAACTTTTTAAAGGAATTATTGCTGATAATAATATTTCAACACGTCAGGTTTGTATGCAAATAAATAGGCATATGACTCATGCCTCAAGGTTACAATTGTTGCATTTTCTTTTCGGTGTGGCCAAATCAGATGGCTCAGTTTCAGAAGTTGAAATGCACAAAATTCATACTATTGCAGGTTACCTAAATATTAACGAACATGATTTTATTTCAATCAAAGCCATGTTTTATAGTGAAATTAACAGTTCATATAAAATACTTGAAATAGATAAGAATGCTAGTGATACTGAGCTTAAAAAAGCTTATCGTAAAATGGTGAAAAAATATCACCCTGATAAATTGCGAAATTTGGGACCAGAACATTTAGAAGGAGCCGAAGAGAAATTCAGGCAAGTTCAAAGTGCCTATGAACATATTCAAAAGGAAAGAGGTTTATAATAGCTTAATTCCATCTTTATAAATTTCAATAGATTTCTGTTTGTAGAGACTTCCCAATCCTCTTTTAAAGGCCTTTTTACTTAACCCAAGTTGTAATTTAATTTCTTCAGGACTACTTTTATCGGTCAATTCTATAAACCCATCATTTAATTTCAAAGTTTTCAGGATAATTTCGGAATTATGATCAATACTTTTTTTATATCCCAAAGGTTCCAGAAGGAGATCAATTTTCCCATCCTCTCGAATAAGTTTTATATAACCTTTAATTTTGTCACCGGGATGAATTGTTTTATGAATGTCTGAATTGAATATTAACCCTTTGAAGAGATTATTAACGATAACGTTCATTCCCAAATCTGTTAACTTATAAAGCAATAGATCAACTTTATCTCCTATTTTTAAATCAATTTCATCAAAAAAAACGAAATCATTAATTTTATTTGAACCCATTAATTCACCTGTATTTTCGTCTTGATGCAAAAAAATTAAATACCAATTTTCAATGAGCATTTTTTGAGATTGTTCCGCGAAAGGAACTCTTAAATCATCTGGCATTCCCCAATCCATAAATACATCACCTTTTTTAGTTTTGTTGACCTTTAGATAGGCAAATTGATCTAATTGAATATGGGGGATTGTGGTTGTGGCTACCATACGACCATCTAAATCGGTATATACAAAGGAATCAATTTGATCTCCTATATTTATCGATTCCGTAAGAAACGTATTTGGTAAAAGAACTTCGTCTTTATCATCATCTACAAGATAATATCCCATATCTGTAAATCTGTCAACTTTAAGTTTATTTATTTTACCAATTTCCATAGAGTTTATTTTCGTTTCTTACTTTATCAATGAATTTAGTTAAACTTTATATACCATCGCATTTATGTTCATTCCCGCACCGACAGAGGCAAACAACAAGGTGTCTCCATTATTAATTTTATGAGGTTTTAATTCGTTTTTTAATATGAGATCCAATAAAGTAGGTATGCTTGCAACAGATGAATTGCCTAGCCAAGATATTGTCATTGGCATAATATCTATAGGAATATCTTTTATTCCGTAGAGCTTATAAAACCGTGTCAGTATGGCGTCATCCATTTTTCCATTGGCTTGATGGATAAGAACCTTATTGATTTCACTAGGTAATATATTGCACTTTTCCAAACATTCTTTCATAACTCTAGGCATCGTTTCAAGAGCATATTGATATAGTTTACGTCCATTCATTTTCAAATAATGGTTGTTATTGCCTTTTTTATAAGATTTACCCATGAACAACATTTTTGAATAGATCAAAGTATCTGATCTTGTTTTATGAGCAAGAATACCCACAGGTGTTTCACTTTTTATGGCCTCCAATATAATCGCCCCAGATCCATCTGAGTAAATCATGCTATCTCTGTCATGAGGATCTGAAATTCTTGATAAAACATCTGCCCCAATGACAAGAATTTTATTGTAATCACCAGATTTAATAAAATAATCTGCTTGAATCACTGCTTGCAACCATCCGGGACATCCAAATGGCAAATCATAAGCAACACAATTTGGGTTTTCTATTTTTAGTCTGTATTTAACTCTGGCCGCCAAGGTAGGTACAATGTCCAACTCACGATTGTCCATTTTCACGTCACCAAAATTATGAGCAACTATAATTTGACCCAATTCCTCCTTGTTGATATTAGCAGATTTGATTGCCTCAACAGCTGAGAAATAAGCAATATCTGAAGTAGTTAAATCATCACTAATATATTGCCTACTGTTAATAGTTGTAATTTCAGAAAATTTATCAATTATTTCCTGATTTGTTTTGTCAAGAAGCACCCCATCTTTTGAATAGAATTCATTGGTTAAAAAATCTTCATTTTTGATTTGTTGTTTTGGAATGTATTTCCCCGTCCCGGTAATTACACTATAGATGTTATTACTCATAATTTATTTATCCCTTATTTGCCAAATATAATCTATTTTAAGCTCCTAATGAAGTTTTTAAAAATCAATCGAAAAAACCATACAATTACAGCAATTATCTATAGTTATATGTAAATCAATTCTTGCTTTATTTGTTGTTAATGGGAAATTGTAATTACGGATAATATAGTGACCAAAAGTATCTAGTTGGAGTCAATTTTATTTGGAAGATATTTAGAAACTGCTGGAAAAAAAAGTTGTCAATATTATTTTTATATTCACAATAAAATGTTTTAAAATTAGCTAATATAGAGAGGATAATAACATATTATGAATTATTAATATATGTTTCATAATTGAAATCAATAGCTTTTTGAATCCAATATTCCAATTCTTTATCCGAATCAAATCCTGTTGGTATAACAAAAATATATCCCCTCATAGGCCTACCTGTAAAATCCATAGGTAAGCATTCTTCTTTTTTAATTTCCTGCTTATAAGCTGTTTCACCAATTTTTGCCATTAGTAAGCTATCTCCAAACTTTTTGTCAATATGTATACCACAGCACATTTTATTATTGACCATAAAAACCAGACCACCCATCATTTTTTTAGTATAAAAATTAATGCTTTTTGATAGCATAAACTGGTTAATTCTCTCCCCCAAATATTCATCAAATGCCATAATTTAATCTTTTAGTTTTATTGGCTACATATTTCAAATATAACCTTAAATTAATTAATTTAAAAGCGTTATTTTTGTAGTTCTTAAAAAGCCAAGGTATGATCGAGAGTTTTGAAAAAGCGAAAGCAGAAATGAATGAAGTTGGATATTTAAATCTAGAGACTAAAACTAATATTGATTTTGCTGCGGAGATTTTAAAATTAAAAAAAGAAAAAAATGCAATTATTTTAGCTCATTATTATCAAGAGCCAGAAATTCAAGATATTGCAGATTATGTTGGTGATAGTTTAGGTCTTTCTTATCAGGCAGCTGAAGCTGATGCAGATATCATAGTATTTGCCGGAGTTCATTTTATGGCTGAAACCGCCAAAATTTTAAATCCAACAAAGAAAGTTTTGTTACCAGATTTAAATGCTGGATGTTCTTTGTCTGAATCATGTAGTGCTGAGGCGCTTCAAGCTTTTAAAAACGAAAACCCAGACCATTTAGTAATAACTTATGTAAATACTTCGGCAGAAGTTAAAGCCATAAGTGATTTGTGTTGTACATCATCAAATGCAAAAAAAATTGTTGATTCAGTGCCACTGGATCAACCCATTATTTTTGCTCCCGATAAGAATTTGGGTGCTTGGATAAAAAAGGAAACTGGAAGAGATATGTTATTGTGGGATGGAGCATGTATTGTTCATGAAGCTTTTTCAATTGATAAGTTGATAAGCACCCACCAAAAAAACCCGAATGCAACAATCATTGCTCATCCGGAATCAGAAGATCATATTTTAAAGGTGGCTGAATATGTCGGGTCAACTTCTGGAATGATCGATTATGTAAAGAATAATTCAGCGAATGAATTTATAGTGGCCACAGAAGCTGGTATTTTACATGAAATGCAAAAGGAAGTCCCAGAGAAGAAACTGATTCCAGCTCCTTCAAAAGAAAATAATACCTGTGCATGTAGTGAATGTCATTTTATGAAAATGAACACAATGCAAAAACTATATTTGTGTATGAAATATGAACTTCCTGAGGTAATGGTTTCTGAAGAAACTAGATTGAAAGCCTTAAAACCTATTCAAAAAATGTTGGATATCTCGGCAAAACAATGAGTGTTTTTAATGTTGATACTTTAATATTAGGGTCTGGTGTTGCGGGTCTAACCATTGCCATTAAAATTGCCTGCGCTTTACCTGATAAAAATATTTATGTTATTACAAAAGCGGACGAAAGTGAATCAAATACCAAATATGCTCAAGGCGGTATTGCGGCAGTTTGGGATAAGTTAGATTCTTTTGAAGACCATATCAATGACACATTAATTGCGGGAGATTATTTAAGTAATCCTGAAATTGTTAGAATGGTGGTTGAAAATGCTCCCAATTGTATGAAAGAATTAATTGATTGGGGGGCTGAATTTGATCAGGCAACCAATGGAGATTTAGATTTGGGAAAGGAAGGAGGCCATTCAGCAAACAGAATATTGCATCACAAAGATATTACTGGTTTTGAAGTTCAGAAAACCTTGCTTGAACAGGTTGAATCCTTGTCAAATATAACATTATTACCCTACCATTTTGCGATAGACTTAATTACAGACCATCATTTAGAGGGTGGTAAAAATATTGAAAATATTTCATGTTATGGAGCTTATGTTTTAGACCAAAAAACAAAAAAAATTGACACCTATTTGTCTACTTCAGTGGTACTAGCCACAGGAGGCGCTGGACAGGTTTATGCGGCTACTACAAACCCTAGTGTGGCAACTGGTGATGGTATTGCTATGGCTTATAGAGCCAAAGCTAAAATTGAAGATATGGAGTTTGTTCAATTTCATCCTACTTCCTTGTACCAACCCGGAGAAAGTCCCGCGTTTTTAATTTCCGAAGCGGTTCGTGGATTTGGTGCTTACTTAAAAAATAAAGCAGGAGAACGATTCATGTTAGAGGTTGATGAAAGAGCAGAATTGGCATCTCGTGATATCGTATCAAGAGCCATTGATAGTGAATTAATAAAATCAGGAGATCAAAATGTTTATTTGGATTGCACACATTTGGATATGGAAGCTTTCATCAATCACTTTCCAAATATTTATGAAAAATGTAAGAGTATAGGGATTGATATTCGTCACCAAAAAATTCCTGTGGTACCGGCTGCTCATTATTTAATGGGAGGTATTGTTGTTAATAGATTGGGATATTCAACAATAGGTAATTTATTTGCCTGCGGTGAATGTTCAAGAACAGGTTTGCATGGAGCGAATCGCTTGGCGTCAAATTCATTATTAGAGGCTTTGGTTTTTGGGCATGAAATTGCCAACGAAATTATTAAAAACCGAAGTGATATAAGGTTTGATAAAAATTTGGTGATTCCAGAATGGAATGAAGAGGGTACTATGATTCCAAAGGAAAAAGTTTTAATCTCCCACAATCGTAAAACCATTCAGGCAATTATGACGGATTTAGTGGCTATTGTAAGATCTGATGAAAGATTGGATAAAGCTTTGGATCATTTAGATTATTTGTTCCAAGACATGGAAAAGGCTTATGCAAAGTCTAAATTATCTCCTCAAATTTGTGAATTGAGAAATTTAAATACTATTTCATATCTAATAGTGAGCCAGTCAAAGGCAAGAAAAGTCAATAAAGGCGCTTTTTATAGTTTGAATAATATTTGAATTTATCAATGGATCAATAATTTTATGATGATTCAATTTTTTATTTCTTGGAGTTAATTCAAAACCGCTATAATTCTCAGGGGCCCGCCACTTCCATCTTTTATTTTCATCGGAAGAGCTATTAC
>JAUXGV010000145.1 GCA_030621915.1 Flavobacteriaceae bacterium | reverse complement strand
TTAGAGGATACTTGGGATTAAAAATAAATCAAAACCTTAATTATAAAAGGCAAATTGCAGAACGTATCAAAACTTTGCCTGAGTTTTCTTTTAAATCTATAGATGGGTTATTGTTTTCTCAAAACGATGTGAATACTGATACACCTAAACTATTTATCTATTTTAATAGCGAATGTGAATTCTGTCAGTCTGAAGCTCAACAAATTCATGAAAATATAGAACAATTAATAGATATACAAATTTTATTTGTATCGTCTGAAAAGGTAAAAAAAATAATAAGCTTTGCAGAACAATATACTTTATTAAACCATAATAATATCATTTTTTTAGAAGATGAAAAGTTTCAATTCGAAAAAATATTTGATGCTAATAGTATTCCATTTATGATACTTTATTCTAAAGAAAATAAATTAATCCAAAAGTTTAAAGGTGCTGCTAAAATTGAAAATATTATAAAATATTTAGATTAAATAATCTATCATTTCCAACCTAGTTGGGAGCAAATAATTATGAGATTCCCACCAACGTGGGAATTACAATGATGAATAAAAAATTACTCAACAATTCCCTTAAATTACAACATGATCAATCTGACTGTGGTGTTGCTTGTTTGTTATCAATAATACAATATTATGATGGTAAATATTCTCTGGAAAAATTAAGAGAATTAAGTGGCACCACAAGACAAGGCACCACTTTATTAGGCCTTTATCAAGCTGCTAATCAATTGGGTTTTAAAGCAAAAGGCAATAAAGCAGATATTCAATCAATTATTGATCATAGAAATCCTTTGATCCTGCATGTTTTGATTGAAGAAAGATTGCAACATTATATGATCTGTTATGCCTTCGAAAATGACCAATTTATCATTGGTGACCCTGCAAAAGGTATCACATCCTACACCAAAGAAGAATTAGAAAAGATATGGAAATCTAAAACTTGTTTGACTTTAATTCCAACCAAGGATTTTATTACCAAAACAGATACCAAAAAATCTCAACAGAAATGGTTTATAAGTTTATTAAAAGAAGATTATCAATTGTTAGGATTGAGTATGGTTATAGGTATTGCAGTTGCTCTATTGGGTATGGCTATGGCTATTTTTTCACAAAAACTAATTGATGATATTTTACCATCTCAAAATACTCAAAAACTTATCACAGGAATTGCCTTATTAGCATTTTTATTGCTGGTTAGGGTTGGGTTTTCTGTACTTCGAGAATTTTTATTAATTCGGCAATCCAAAGATTTTAACAATCGTATTATCGATAGATTTTACGGCTCTTTACTCCATTTACAAAAATCATTTTTTGACACAAGAAAAATAGGAGAATTAGTAGCTCGGCTAAATGATACTAGTCGAATTCAAAAAGTTATAAAATATGTTGCGAATAGTTTTGTAATTGATAGCTTAATTGTTTTGATTTCATTTGGATATCTGTTTATATTTTCATGGGAAGTAGGAATAATTGCAACTGTAAGTTTACCATTATACTTTTTCTTAATCTACCGTTTTAATAAAGGTATTATTAGAGCTCAAAAAGAAGTCATGCAGGGATATGCCTTTAGTGAAAGTAATTATATTTCAACTATACAGGGAATTTCGGAGATTAAAAATTTCAATAAACAATCCGTTTTCAAAAAAATTAATGAATTGATTTATGGTAATTATCAAAACAAAATATTCGATTTAGGTAAAATAAACATCCGTTTAATATTAATATCAGGAATTTTGAGTGTATTATTTCTAGTATCAATTTTGTCATATACTTCATATAAGGTATATCAAGAATTGATGACTCTGGGAGAATTAATGGCAGTTTTAGGTATTTCAGGTTCTTTATTACCTTCAATTACAAATTTAGCATTAATTACCATTCCAATTAATGAGGCCAAAATTGCTTTTAACAGGATGTATGAATTTGCATCAATGAAGAAAGAACATCAAGGTTCAATAACTATTCCTAATTTTGAAAATTTAAAAATTAAAAACCTATCTTTTCGATTTGCCGGGAGAAGTCAATTATTGAAAAGTATAAATTTAGAGATTAAAAA
The DNA here is from genome assembly GCA_030621915.1 of Flavobacteriaceae bacterium. Lineage (GTDB taxonomy): Bacteria > Bacteroidota > Bacteroidia > Flavobacteriales > Flavobacteriaceae > Lutimonas. The sequence goes on along the minus strand of JAUXGV010000145.1, from coordinate 5,802 downwards.
AGGGGAATTCATTGCCATAATAGGAGAGAGTGGTAGTGGTAAAAGTACAATGGGTCAAATTATTCAAAAATTTTATCCCCTTGAAAACGGAATGATTACCATTAATGATCAATATAATCATAACGACCTTAGCATTGAAAACTGGCGCAGTATTATAAGTGTAATTCCCCAAGATATTCATATTTTTAGTGGAAGTATTATTGATAATATATTATTAGGCAAAGATGATGATCCCAAAAAAGTTGTGAGATTTTGTCAAGAATTTAATTTTGAAAAGTTTATTGCAGAATTACCTCAAGGTTATTCAACTTTACTTGGAGAAGAAGGAATAAATCTTTCGGGAGGACAAAAACAGATTATAGCTTTGGCAAGAGCACTTTATAAAAATCCGCAACTATTAATTTTGGACGAGGCAACATCTGCAATGGATAGAAATACTGAAAAGTTCACTATGAATTTATTATCAAATCTTAAAAAGGATATTGCCGTCATTTTTATTTCCCATAGATTACATACCTTAAAAAATATGGCAGATAGAATTTATATATTAGAAAACGGTGAGATTATATCAAAGGGGAATCACGAAAGTTTATTGCAAACTTCTAATTTTTATAGTGATTTTTGGAAAGAAATTATTATCTAGTTTAAAATTCCACTCACAAACTTCGAAATTTTTTCAATAGGATTTTCACCAATAAATTTTACAAAAGCCGATCCAACAATGGCACCTTTTGCATATTTAGTAGCCTGACCAAAAGTTTCTTTATTTGAAATACCAAAGCCAACAATTTGAGGAGTTTTTAAATTCATTTTCGAAATTTTATCAAAATAAGAAAACTGGTTTTCTCCAAATATATTTTTGGCACCTGTAGTGCTGGCTGAACTTACCATATAAATAAATCCTTCAGATATTGAATCTATAAATCTAATTCTATCTTCAGAAGTTTGTGGTGTAATTAATAATATATTAATCAAGTTATATTTCTTAAATATGGCTTCATACTCTTCATGATAAACCTCAATAGGTAAATCGGGTATTATTAAACCATCAATACCTGTTTCAGCACATTTTTTACAAAATTCTTCAACACCATATTGTAAGATTGGATTAAAATACCCCATGATTATCAATGGAATTTCTACTTTATTACGAATGTTTTTCAGTTGTTCAAATAAAACTTCCGTTGTCATCCCATTTTGCAAAGCTTGGGTGCTACTTTCCTGAATAGTTGGACCGTCTGCTAAAGGATCTGAAAACGGCAATCCTATTTCTATCATTTCAACGCCAGATTGCTCTAAACTTTCAATAATTGAAACAGTATCGTTCAAATTTAGGTATCCTGCTGTAAAATATATGGACAGTAGTTTATTTGAAGCCTGATTGTTTTCTTCTATTTTAGATTGAATTCTATTCATATTTATAACTTAAAATAATCTATATAAGTATTTAAATCTTTATCGCCTCTTCCTGACAAATTAATGATGACAATGTCTTCTGTTTTAAATTCCATTTTTGTCAATATTGCCAAAGCATGTGCAGATTCAATAGCAGGAATAATACCTTCCAATTTACAAAGTTCTAAGCCTGCTTGCATGGCTTCATCATCAGTAGCATTTAAAAATTCCGCTCTTCCGCTTTTAAATAAATGTGCATGTTGAGGACCAACTCCCGGATAATCTAATCCTGCTGAGATAGAATAGGGCTCAATAATCTGTCCATCATCTGTTTGCATCAATAGGGTTTTACTTCCATGAATGATACCTTCCCTTCCCAATACACTTGTTGCCGCTGATTCACCGGAATCAATTCCTTTTCCTGCGGCTTCAACCGCAATAAGTTTAACATTATCATTATCTAAATAATGATAATAGGCTCCTGCTGCATTACTCCCACCACCTACACAAGCAATAATATAATCCGGATTCTCAGTTCCTTCATGTTCTTTTAATTGCCATTTTATTTCCTCTGAAATCACTGATTGAAAACGTGCCACCATATCAGGATAGGGATGGAAACCAACCACGGATCCGATGATATAATGAACATCTACTGGATCGTTAATCCAAGCTCTTATTGCTTCATTTGTAGCATCTTTCAATGTTCTGCTTCCTGATTTAGCCGGAACTACAGTGGCTCCTAACATTTTCATTCTTGCCACATTGGGAGCTTGACGTGCAATATCAATTTCGCCCATATAAACAGTACACTCTATTCCAGCCAATGCGCAAACGGTAGCCGTAGCAACTCCATGTTGCCCTGCTCCTGTTTCAGCAATAATTTTCTTTTTACCTAACCGTTTAGCCATTAGAATCTGACCAATCGTATTGTTAATTTTATGAGCACCTGTGTGATTTAAATCCTCTCTCTTTAAATATATTTTTGTATTGTATTTTTCAGAAAGCCTCTTTGCAAAATATAATGGAGATGGGCGTCCGACATAATCCTTCAACAACGAATTAAATTCTTTTTTAAAAGATTCTTCATTCATTATTTCCAAATATTTATTTTGTAATTCTTCTACATTTGGATATAGCATTTCAGGCACAAAGGATCCACCAAATTCTCCATAATAACCATTTTTATCTGCTTGATATGATGTTTTCATTTTAAAATTTTCATTCACCCCTTCTCAAGGATTTTATTAAATTCAATTAACTTTTCAATGTCCTTTAAACCCGGTTCAATTTCAAATTTACTGTTTACGTCCAAAGCATAACAATATTTTGACTCCTCTCCAATTGAAAAGGAGATCAAACTTTCTTTTTCTTCCAAGCCTATACCTCCGCTTAAAAAATAAGGCTTCTTAAGAGAATAATTCTTTAACAATTGCCAGTCAAATACCACACCATTACCTCCCTTTTCCTTTCCCTTAGTATCGAATAAAAAATAATCACAAACATTTTCGTAGGGTTCCAACTGATCAAAATCAAATGTTTCATCTATTGAAAATACTTTGATGACTTCAACATTTGATATGGATTTACAGAATTCTGGAGATTCATTTCCGTGTAATTGAACAGCGTATAAATCATATTCATTTATTCTTTCAATTACTTCTTCCAAACTACTATCCACAAAAACTCCTGTTTTTTTTATACTTTTAGGTAATGGGGGTACCGTACCCTTAAAATCCCGTTTGGATTTATCGTAAAATATAAAGCCTAAATAATCCGGTTGCAACTTTGCAACAGCTTGAATATTCTCATTATATTTCATTCCACAAATTTTAAGTTTCATGATAAATTATAAAATTTTCAATTAACTGCTTTTTATCTCTGTTTTTAATCCAGACAAAAAATTTATTGCTGCTTCCACCGGGTCTTCAGTTTTCATAAAATTTTCACCTATTAAAAAACCCTGAAATCCGTACTTTCTAAGTTCTATAATTGCTTCTTTCGTTCTAATTCCACTTTCAGAAATTTTAATTTTATCATTAGGAATTAGTTTCGACAACATTTTACTTGTGTCCAAAGAAACTTCAAAAGTTTTTAAATTTCGATTATTAACGCCTACCATTTGGACATAAGTTAAATCCGATTTTATTAATTCTTGCTCATTGTGTATCTCCAATAATACTTCTAAACTAAGTTTATTAGCTAAAGCCGAAAACTCTATGATCTCATCTTTATTTAAAATAGCTGCAATTAGTAAAATAACATCAGCTCCAAAGGCTTTTGCTTCATATATTTGGTATGGGTCTATAATAAACTCTTTCCTTAGAATCGGTATATTAACTGCACTTCTGGCTTGCAATAAATCATCCATTGAACCCCCAAAATACTTAGTATCACCCAAAACCGAAATTCCGGATGCACCAGCTTTCTCATAACCCTTAACTACATCAATCACACTACTTTTATCATTTATTACCTGTTTTGAAGGTGAACGCCGTTTAAATTCTGCAATAATTCCGCTACCTGTTTTTATATTCTTAGCCAGGGAATTTGTTTTTTGTAAAAACATAGAAGATTTTTGTAAAAAATCAATGGGAATAGTTTCCTTTTTAGCAATTATTTCCTTTCGTTTATCAATTACAATTCTATCAAGTATATTCATTCTATTTTATTCAAATTACTGACTTATTTCTTTCAATTTTTTAAAACAACTTAATGCTTTTTTACTTTCTAATGACTCTTTGGCCAATGCAAAGCCCTCTATATGTGATATTTTTTTTGCTATAGATATGGCCAGTCCCGCATTAGCACAAATTACATTGTTCTGAGCTTCAGTTCCATTTCCAGTTAAAATATTTATAAAGATCGCAGCGCTTTCTTCAACATTCTTACCACCATAAATATCTTTCTCTGAAATTGCATTAATCTCAAGCTCTTCCGGACTTAGTATCTTGTCTTCATTGTTACTTATAATCTTTGTTTTTCCAGTTAATGAAATTTCATCATATCCTTCTAAATCATGTAAAATTGCATAATTAATATCCGTGTTTTGATATAAATAACTATACATACGTGCCAATTCCAAATTAAAAACTCCAACAATTTGATTTTTTGGAAACGAAGGATTTACCATAGGTCCCAGCATGTTAAAAAATGTTTTCAAACCCAATTCTTTTCTAATTGGCGCTACATTTTTCATAGCCGGATGAAAAAGAGGGGCATGAAGAAAGCAAATACCCGCTTGATCTATTGCCTTATTTAAAATTGTTTCTTTATTTGTGAATTTAATTCCTAAATATTCTAAAACATTTGAAGATCCACAAGAAGAAGAAACTCCATAATTTCCATGTTTTGACACTTTAACATCAGCTCCTGCAGTCACAAAAGAAGATAATGTTGAGATATTAAATGTATCCTTACCATCACCTCCGGTTCCACATAAATCAATGGTATTAAAGTCTGAAAAATCTATAGGCAAACACAATTCCAACAAGGCTTCTCTAAATCCATCCAATTCGGCAATGGAAATAGTTCGCATCATGTAGACTGTTAAAAAAGAGGCTATTTGGCTATTGTTATAATTACCTTTCGAAATATTTACCAAAACGTTCTTAGCTTCTTCTTTGGTGATTTTTTCGTGATTTATTAATCTATTTAATATTTTTTTCATCTATAAATATTTGAACGTTCTACCTTCATAATTCAAGGCCAACTATAATCCAATTAAAAGTTAAATTCATCCCAATCATTTCTATCTTTCGACCCAATTTTTTAATATTTTTTTACCTTCCGGAGTTAATATTGATTCCGGATGATATTGCACAGCCCTTACATCTAATTCTTTATGTCTTAAAGACATGATTTCACCATTTTCATCAATTGAAGTTACTATTAACTCACTAGGAAGATCTTTTGTAACAACCCATGAATGATATCTTCCAACCTCAATTTTCTTCGGAATATTTCGATATAAAATTTCATCATCATTTGTCAAATTAATTTCTGTAGAAACACCATGATAAACTTCACTTAAATTTTCTATACTTCCACCAAATACTTCCGCAATGGCTTGTTGTCCTAAACAAATTCCAAGTATACTTTTAGTTTCAGCATATCGTTTAATTATTGGTTTTAATAGACCGGCTTCATCGGGTATTCCAGGGCCAGGAGAAAGCAATATTTTATCAAAAACTTCAACTTCATCCAAAGTTAACTTATCATTTCTTTTAACAGTAACATCACAATCTAAATCGTGCAAATAATGCACCAAATTATATGTGAAAGAATCATAATTATCTATAACTAATACTTTTTTCATTTTATTTAATTCTAAATTTTTTCAGCCAATTCTAAAGCCTTCTTTAGCGCCCCTAATTTATTATATACTTCTTGCAATTCATTTTCAGC
>JAUXGV010000099.1 GCA_030621915.1 Flavobacteriaceae bacterium | reverse complement strand
TAAAGTTGTTTCGAACTTCAAATTTAATTTTTGAGATGATTGTTTTAAACTATCAGACACACTTTTTTAGACGGTATCTTTAAATCCTTCAACATTTATTTGTTGAAGGATTTTTTTTTAATGTATATTGCGAATACCCATTGTTAAGAAACTTTAAGGGTCAAGCCCAAGCCTACAACTTTTACGACTAATCCATTATTTTCTTGTTGTTAATTATTTATTTTCATTAATAAGAACCAATAATTGGGGGAATGAGAAGACACCTTGAGAAACAAGTTTAGACAGCTCTCCTATTGTATGAAAATAGGATCCTAAAAAAATATCAATATCACCATCATTGTCAAAATCGGCGACATCCATTGTAAACCATTTACCAGATGCAGCTTCTGGAATAGAATATGCATCGAATTTCATATTTCCATCATTTGATAAATAAATAAAGGATTGTTCAAGTTTTTCATAATTAGAATAAAAAGAGGTTGCGGCGATATCTAAATCTCCATCATTGTCAAAATCTCTTGCCATGGCTTTACTAGCTCCATACAAAGGATAAAAAAAGGATTTTTCAAAATTATCATGACCATCATTTAAATATATTCTAATACCATGATAGTTTTTCTTAATGGTACCGAAATCCCAATTATCGCCGTTAGTCAGAAGTATATCCTGATATCCGTCATTATTGAAATCTGCCAGTTCGAAATAACTAACACCATAAACAGGAGGGAAATTCAGTATTACTTTTTCTTCAAAATTATTGTTGCCTCTATTATAGAAAATACAGATTTGTTCTCGACCCTGTGCCATTAATACTATAATGTCAGGATTCTTATCCTTATTAAAATCAAATATTTCTGCTTTTCTGGCACCAGGAGCATTTTTTAATAAATGTTCCTTATTTGGATCAAAACCATCCAACCAAAATAATTTACCTGAATTATTCCCAAACCCACAAATAACAACATCTTCTATATTATCTCCATTTAAATCACCTGACTCAAAATTAACAGGCCTGGGTAAGTTGTAGATATTATATTTATCTGCATTTTTATTACCAAGAGATTGCAAACTGCCTAATTTTTGGTCTGATGGGTTAAATTTTCCAATAGTTAATATTCTCGGGGAATTTTCCAATGGAAAATCAATATCCACGGGAGCACTGGTCACTTTCCATGTTTTTTTTAGTTTCAATTGTTTATCAATCATATAAACCTCATTATTTGCATCGCCAACAAAAAGTTTAGAAGTTGACTTATCAAATTTCAGCAACGTTGTCATCGGAAATGGTTTATCATCTACAAAGACATGTTTGGGTCTAAACAAGGGAAGTTTATTTATTGTAGTCAACTCTAGCTTTTGATCTATTGGCATCAAGGGAGCTTCTTCTTTATAATATTCAACAATTTTGTTCCATTGCTCGTTTGAAAGAACCGCTTTTTCGGGATACACTCCCAAAGGCCGAATGATATGAATCTCTTCTTCCGGAATTCCTTTGTATGGATCTACCCCAGGTTTTTTTATTCCTAACCTCAGGGCCATATCTGGAAGGACAAGATTAACCCAGGTATTTTTATCTAATAATTCTGGTTTTGGAAATTGATGGCATATTTTGCAATAAATATTAGCTAATTGCTCCCCTGTAAAAATTGTATCCATGTTAGATGTGTTATCTAAGGAAACATACAAATTTGACTCTTTCCTGTTATTGAAGAAAAAGACATCAATCAAAATAAAATTGAAAACAAAAAAAACGATTACAATAGTTTTGGTAAATGTCATTTGTTTAAGTTAAAATAATAATCATTGTTTAAATTAAATGTAACAAAAATAAATAACTTCATTGGGTAAATATTAATTGTGTTTAAATTATAATATATTTTGGAAAACAATAGTGAGAATTATTTAAATTCGATTTATTTGAATAAATCAACATTCATTTAACAGAATTTTAGGCCATGAATTTACCAATAATATGGTTAAATGAGTTTGGATATGATATTGTTAAAAAAGTATAAAAATTAATTCATATAAAATCATTTAAATAATGAGAAGACACTATCACAAAAACAAGATGTTCAAAGACCCTCTTTTCTCAAAACTTGTAAAGGCGGACTTTTTAATACGCTCCTACTGTTACCCAATCCTATTAATAAAACCAATAAGGTAATCGACGGAAACAAAATTAAAATGGGAACTAATGATGGTAAAAAAGTCAATTCAAAAATATACCATCCCAATAATTGACTACTGATCAGTGAAAGAAGAATACCACTCGAACTCCCTAAAATACCTAAAAATAAATATTCAAGAAATGTAATTTTCAGGATTTGATTGCTTTTGGCACCAAGTGTTCTTAGCAAAACATTTTCTTTAATTCGCTGATATTTACTGGTTCTCACCGCACCAAATAGAACAATGATTCCGGTAAAGATGCTGAAAAAAGCCATAAAATTAATTACCCATGAAATCTTTGTTAATATGTTGTCTATGAGCATTAACATCTGCCTTAAATCAATAATAGAAATATTTGGAAATTTTTGAACCAATTTATTTTGTAGGAGGGCTGAGCTTGCCTCGTCCTTTGTGTGACTTGTTAGAACACTAAATTGGGGTGCGTCCTCTAAAACTCCTTTTGGAAAAACTATTGAAAAATTAGGTTGCATTCTACCCCAATCAACAATTCTAACATTAGCAACTTGTGTCTTCATCAATAACCCTTGTACATTGAAAGTTAAAGAATCACCAACAGAAAGAATTGCATCTCTTTCAACATTTTCAGAAATTGAAATAGAAACTGGCATATTTTCATCATATTTTTGAGTAGAAACCCAAGTGCCTGACTTCACCGATTCAGAATCAATCAGAGAATCACGATAGGTAACTCTAAATTCATGATTCAACATCCAACTGTTGATGTTTGAAGTGGTATCCTTTCGTATAGCGCTCGTATTTACGCCATTGATACTATGAACTCTCATAGTAACAATGGGTATATTATCGATTACATTTTCCATATTATTGATGACTTCTTCCTTTTGATTAGCTTGAACGTCCATCAAAATTATATTGGGCATATTGCCTCCTTTATCGAGTGATAATTTACTGATTAGCATATCTTTCGAAAAATAAAGCGTGCTTATTAAAAAAGTACCAACTCCAATGGCAATAATCAATGTCATGGTTTGATTTTGAGGTCTGAAAAGATTTAATAAACTTTGACGCGCACAATAACCCCATGAAGTAGGGAAAAACCGTTTCAATAATTTAAGAAACAGGACCGTAATTCCAGATAAAACCAAAAAGGTGACTATAACACCAAGTACAAAAAACAAAGCAAATTTCCAGTTTGCGAGTAACCAAAAAGCAAATAAATATATAAAAAGAAAAATACCAATGAATACTGCCACTTTTGGCCGAAGAGATTTTTTAACAATTTCATCATCTATTCTCAAAACTCTCAACGGAGATACAATTCGCGATTCAAGCAATGGCAATAAGGCAAAAAGAACCGACATAAAAACACCCAATAAAACACCCATGATAACGGGCCAGATACTGATGGAAATTTCAATGTCAAAGGGAAAATAATCGACAAATAGCAAAGGGAAAAGTTCCTGAAGTAATAAACCACCCAGTGAGCCTAGAATCCCACCCAATAACCCCATCACTGAAATTTGGATAAGGTATATTGAAAAGGTTTGATTGACAGTGGCTCCCAGACATTTTAGAATTGCCACGTCTTTTAGTTTTTCTTTGATATAAATATGAACTGAACTTGCAATTCCAACACATCCTAATAGTAGCGCAATAAAGGCAACTAAATTTAAGAAAATCCCAAAATTTTCATAACTGCGTCCTAAACGTTGACTGGTTTCAAAATGAGTGTCTAAATCGTAGTCTTCTGCATCCAGAATTGGATGTAATATTTTGCTCATTTCTTCTAAATCTGTATCGGCCTTTGCTACAAAATAATACTGATACTCCAATCTGCTTCCTGTTTGGATCAAGCCTGTTTTTTCAACAAGATGATAAGGAATAAACACAGGGGGCGCAATGGAACTTGAAAAACCCGAATTTCCAGGGGCAGATAATAATGAACCTGTTATTGGAAGGGTAATGCTTCCAATTTTTATACTATCTCCCGGTTTAATGCCAAATTGTAACATAACGGTAGCATCTACCAAAGCACCATTTTCCTTTTGATAAGACTCAGCGGCTGAAACAGGTTCGGTTTCCATTTTCCCATAAAAGGGAAATCCTCCATCCAAAGCAATGATATCAACCAATTTGCTTGATCCATTTTTTACAAATAAAACCATAGATGAAAAGTTGATTTCTTGAGCATCAGCACCTCCTAAAGAATCTAAAATGCTTTTAACCTTTTCATTTGGAGCCTGTCGACCATCTATCAAAAAGTCGGCACCCATCAACGACTTGGATTGTAAATTGATATTTAACTTTAAGTTTTCACTAAATGATTGAATGGAAACAACAGCTGCAATCCCCAAAATAATTGACGACATAAACAAGGTCAATCTTTTATAGCTAGCTTTACTATCACGCCATGCCATTTTAAATAGCCAACGGAAATTGATTTTTGAATTATTCTTTAAACCATCACTCATAGGGTTATTCAATTAATCCTTCATTATTTTTCCACCTTTGAGCCTCAAAATACGATTGTTTTTCTTAGCCAATTCCATATCATGAGTTACAATTACCAGAGTTGTACCTGCCTCTTTATTCAAATCGAATAGCAATTGTATCACTTTCTCGCTGGTCTCTGCGTCTAAATTTCCGGTAGGCTCATCAGCAAATAAGATGGAAGGTTTATTTGAAAAAGCTCTTGCCAAAGCAACACGTTGCTGTTCTCCGCCAGATAGCTGAGAGGGATAATGATCGGATCTATCGCCCAATCCAACTTTTTGCAACAATTCCATGCTCATTTCTTTGGGATTTTTCAAACCTCTTAATTCCATCGGAACGCTAACATTTTCGAGTGCCGTTAGCGTAGGTAACAATTGAAAATTTTGAAAAATGAACCCAACTTCTTTATTTCTAAGCAATGCACGCTGGTCTTCTGAAAGCTCATTTAAATTAACGCCACAAAGCTCTACAGTACCTTGATCAGCATTATCCAATCCTGCACATAGACCTAGTAAGGTAGTTTTTCCACTTCCTGAAGGTCCAACAATAGCAAAGGATTCTCCCTGATTAATTTGAAATGAAATATCATCAAGAACCGTAAGTTTTTTTGAACCACTAGTATAGTTTTTTTCTAACTGATACACATTTAATATATTTGCCATATAGGTTTAATTTAGCTTTTTATGATTGGATCAAGATAATAAAAATGATTATATGAATTTAAATTTGAAATTAGAGAGATGTTAAAATTTTGTTATTTGTCAGTAATGATCATTTTTTTATGCTGCAACACTAAACCTGATAAACAATCAGACTCAATTAATGAACCGGAAATTGAGACCAAAATCAAAACGAATGATGAGTCTATTAACAAGACAGTTTTATTTTTTGGGAACAGCCTAACAGCAGGAATGGGGCTCGATCCTCAGGAAGCTTTTCCAGCAATCATTCAACGTCGATTAGATAGTTTGGGACTGAAATTTGAGGTAATTAATTCAGGTTTGAGCGGCGAAACAACTGCTAGTGGTTTAAACAGGTTGAATTGGGTTCTCAAGAAAAAAGTAGATTTTTTTATTCTGGAACTTGGAGCAAATGATGGATTGAGGGGAATTCCTTTAAGCGAAACCCGTAAAAACCTTCAGGCTATTATCGATCAAGTGCGACTGAAAAACCCTGCCACAAAAATAATATTGGCTGGTATGATGATTCCACCAAATATGGGACATGAATACACCCAAGAATTTAAAAACATTTTCCCTGTTCTAGCTAAGAAAAATAAGCTATTATTGATTCCCTTTTTGTTGGATGGAGTGGCAGGAGATAAAAGTTTGAATCAAAATGATGGAATTCATCCTACTGCAGAAGGGCAGAAAATTGTAGCTGAGAATGTATGGCTTGTGTTAAAAGAGTTGTTGCGTGAGTAAATTGTTTTCAATTTTAAAATGCTTATTTCATTTGTAGAAAAGAATTTTTATACGAAAAAATTTGTAATATTGTAGCTTATGATTGTTTAAGGTTCCATTTCCATATTATCGAAAATCTTCGATACCAATATTAAGCACGAAATCTACTTGTGTTATTACTTATTATAAAAAAATCAAACTTATGCAATCAAAATCTTCATCGATAAAAAAACTATTCTATTATTTCAAATTAGCGATATCAGGGAAAGAGCAGGAATTTACTTCGGGTAACATTAAAAGAGCCATATTTTTACTTTCTGTTCCTATGATTTTAGAAATGCTCATGGAATCGATATTTGCCCTTGTAGATATATTATATGTATCACAAATAAGTGTAAATGCTGTAGCAACTATCGGTTTAACTGAATCTATGATTACCTTGGTATATGCCGTTGCTATTGGGTTGAGTATGGCGGCAACAGCAGTGGTAGCAAGAAGGATTGGTGAAAGAGATACCGAAGGAGCTTCACGTGCAGCCGTTCAAGTGATTTTTTTAGGAATTGCCATTGCCATAATTATAATGATCATTGGAATTGTATACTCAAAAGAATTGTTGGCATTGATGGGTGCAGAACCTGATTTAATTGAAGAAGGTTATGGCTATACTAAGGTGTTGATGGGCGGAAATATGACGATCATGTTATTGTTTTTAATCAATGCTATTTTCAGGGGTGCTGGAAATGCATCAATCGCTATGAAAGTCTTAATCTTGTCCAATGGCTTGAATATCATTTTGGATCCTATTTTTATTTTTGGTTGGGGTCCAATTCCAGCCTTTGGCGTTGAAGGGGCGGCGATAGCTACAACAATTGGGAGAGGTACTGCCGTTATTTTTCAATTGACCATACTTTTTAAAGGTATTGGTATCATAAAAATTAAGTTTAGGAATCTGATTTTACGTTGGGCCGTAATGTTCAATTTGATTAAAATATCGCTTGGCGGAATTGGTCAATTTTTAATAGGTACTTCCAGCTGGGTAATTTTAATGAGAATTATGAGTGAGTTTGGCAGTGAAGTTCTTGCCGGTTATACCATTGCGATTCGTGTCATGATGTTTACATTGATGCCTGCATGGGGAATGAGCAACGCAGCTGCTACTTTAGTAGGACAAAATTTAGGCGCTAATAAACCAGACAGGGCGGAAATTTCTGTATGGAAAACAGGAAAATACAATGCTTGGTTTATGGGCCTAGTGTCATTATTTTATCTGGCTTTTGCACCACAAATAATTGTCTTATTCAACGCAACTCCTGAAGTTGTTAAATATGGTAGTTTATGTTTACGAATAATTGCTGCAGGATATATTTTTTATGGCTACGGAATGGTTATCATACAAGCATTTAATGGGGCTGGGGACACGAAAACACCTACCTATATCAATTTTATTTGCTTTTGGATGATTCAGTTACCCTTTGCCTATGTAACTGCTATTAGTTTGGGTTTGGGTCCAATAGGTGTGTTTTGGGCAATTACTATGGCGGAAATCTTGATTGCATTAATAGGAGTAATCTGGTTTAAAAAGGGAAGATGGAAAACGGTTAAAGTTTAATCCTCCTTCTCCGCCTCAGGCGGATTCGGCGGACGAGAATATTTGGTTTAATTCCTCGACCCTTGGGTCGGAAAATCAGGTTGTTTGCAAAGCAAACTCAATTTAATTCCTCGAATGCCTGCGTCGAGGTAGTTTATTATTTATGCAGGTCATTCTGGATTTTAAAACAAAAAAAGCCAGCTACAATGTGACTGGCTTTTTACCTAACTCAAAATTAATCTACCTATGATACCACAAAGATAATACGGTGTATTATGATTCTATACGACATGATCTGTCTAAATCTAAAATATATATAATATCATATTTTCCGTAGTCTAATTAATTATTTTAGTTTATTTTTAATCATAGAATACCTCGGGGTTTCCATAGAAATTGTCATTCCTGCCTACCGCAGGCCGGCCCGTGAACCAGCCTGCGGCAGGCAGGAACGGGAATCCAAATATAGAATTTCAATTAATTCTTTATTTTCCGCTGAGCTCTGCATTGTATTCCCAAACTTCATCCCAACTATTAGAAAAGGAGTCTGCCATTCCATCTTGAAATGCAGTCCATGAATCTTCTCCATGAACCTTTATAAAGGCTTTTTTAAAGGTTGGAGGTTTGTCAAATTCAGCCCAGTTTTTGTTAAAACTTACCCAAGCTAAATGCCTTCCAATTGTATAACCTTGCCTAAATTGATTGTCATATACACCCCAAGGATTTTCACCATCCATAGCTTTTACAGCATCACTCATTTGTTTTAGTAAATGATCAATACTATAACCATGATCCCTTTGGGCCTCAAAATATCGAATATAAAGTATAGGATGTGTCACAGTTTCAGGATCTAACATGCCTACATTTGAAAGGTCATTATCTTGTTTCCAATATTCGCCATTGGTCATTTTTTTAACATAAGGTAAAATATTATCTCTCCAATCTTCATCATGACCTCCCTTGGAAGGTCTGGAATCAAGATGTGAATAATTTAAAGGTCCCATTTGCCAAACCATTTTACCAATATTCGGTCCGGTAACAATATTATAAACAGAGGCCTTGTATGGGCCATCTTGATGATATTTCTTATTGTGTTTTTTCATATTCTCTCCCAAAACTTTTAATTGAGTGTAATCAGGAGTAATAGAAATAGTTTCCCACATGGCATAAGGTGAATCATCCTGTGCATTTATTGTTGTAATGATTCCAAAGATCATAACAATTCTCGTAAGTAATAAAAGGCTTTTTTTAATCATAATTTTTTGGTTTAAGTTGATAATTGAATATAATTCATTGCACCCTAGAATTTATTAATTGTTATAAAATCCAGATTCAATAAAAACGGGTCTAAATAATGCATTTTTAAAATTAAAAGCAAAGGATGTAGGATGAACGATCGATAAAATAGTCCGAAGGTATCTAATTATTTATCAAGGGAAACGGCGAGAAGAGCATTTTAAATTTCAATAGAAATAAGATATTTTTTTTGACAGATTAATTTTATGGGGAATAAAAAATAGAAATTTGGTTTTAGAATGTAAAAAGAATATTATTTATGGTGTTGTATTTCTCTTTGTAAGCCCTGCCTTTGCCGGCAGGCAGGCATGACTTTTTTGTTTCGTTTTTTTGTCACTAAAAAAATGAAAAGACAAGAAGAGAAAAAATAATCAACCTGACTTCTAACCATTTTCAGGACAACAGAATTATATATTTTTACTTAATCCCCATATTTTTAACGTGACCCTAATTTTTTTGACTTAAAACCTTAGTTTAATTATTTTTATGAATTTCCCTAATGTTAAGCTCATCCTGATTCGTTACAAAATAAGGGGTCACATTAAAAATATGAGGAGTGAGCAAAATATGTAATTCAGTCGTCCTTGAAAATGGTTAGAAGTCAGGTTGATTATTTTTCCTCTTCTTGTTTTTTCATTTTTTTAGTGACAAAAAAACGAAATCGAACTTGTGAGATTCACGAACTCAGCTTTTTTTAATAATAAATTCGTGAGTAAACAAAAAAGTCATGGCTTACAAAGAAAAATCATCCCAAACTTCATATGTGTTAAGTGCGGCCGGGTGATTTCCTTGTGACCCACTGCGGAACTACCCGGTCTTACTAAACACACATTTTGATTGAAATAATTTCTCTTTTAATGCCAAATATAGTACCATGAGGAATATTCCTATTCCATTCTAAGATCAAGTTTCTGTTTTTTGTTCCCCATAAAATTAATCTGTTCCCTTAAAATCGCATGGCAAACATAATATTTAAAACTCTATCACTAAGATAGTTAGGTATTGCCACATATTGATTGGAGGAGATGTCTTTAACCCATGTATTCGTAATAGTGTTTTGAGTATCGAACATATTGTACAATTCTAAACCAACAGTAAAATCTTTAAATGGCTCTTGCCATTTCCTTTTAGGGGGATTTTGGCTATCGACAAATACATAGGAGATACCGATATCCGATCTAAAATAATCTTTCAATCTGTTTTGATATAAATAAGGGTCGGCATAGGAAGGGGAGCCTCCCGGTACACCGGTATTATATACAAGGTTTAAATGAAGCTTTAATTGTGGAATTTTAGGTACATAATCCTGAAAAAGAATTGCAAATTTAAATCGTTGGTCTGTTGGGCGGGAAATATATCCTCTGTTATCTATATTTTCCTTGGTTTCCAAATAACCTATACTTAACCAGGATTCTGTTCCGGGAACAAATTCGCCATTTAATCTAAAATCAATTCCATAAGCATATGCTATAGCATTATTTTTTGCACGATATCTTATTTTTACATTGTCTATGGTAAATGGGTTTACATCGCTAAGTTTTTTATAGTAAGCTTCTGCTACAATTTTGAAAGGCCGGTCCCATATTTTCAAAGTGTAGTCATAGGCTAATACAATGTTTAATGACTTTTGGGCTTTTACCTCAGGATGGACAATACCCAGAGAGTCCCTCATTTCTCTATAGAATGGTGGTTGTTG
>JAUXGV010000188.1 GCA_030621915.1 Flavobacteriaceae bacterium | reverse complement strand
CCTGGCTCTTGAAATAATACTCGTCATTTGGCAAGCCGTATCGAAATCCTCTTCCTCTTCCTTTGGGTGTTGCTACCTTTTCACCATCCTTAACACAAAGTAATATATCATGCGAAACTGAATCTTCTTTTTCTAGATAAAATGTATTGTTTGCAGCAATAAGCTTTACTTCATGCTTTTTTGAGAATTGAATTAAAACTTCATTAATATGCTGCTCATTCTCTTGTTGGTGGTCATTTAATTCTAAATAAAAATCATCTCCAAATGTTTCTTTCCACCAAAGTAGCGCATCTTCCGCTTGCTTTTCACCAATATTTAAAATCTTATTAGGAACTTCACCATTGACATTTCCACTTAAAACAATGACATCTTCTTTATATTCTTCTATTATTCTTTTATCAATTCTGGGCACATAATAAAATCCGTCAATATATGCTATGGACGACATTTTTGCCAAATTATGATATCCGTTTTTATTTTTTGCAAGCAAAACAATTTGATAACCATTATCTTTTTGCTTTTTATCTAAATGATTTTCACATACATTAAACTCGCAACCAAGGATTGGTTTTATTGGCGTTTCTGCCTCTTTATTATGATTCAAAATTTCTTTTACAAAAAGGAAAGCACCCATCATATTCCCGATGTCTGTCAGAGCCACTGCCGGCATATTATCTTTTGCTGTAGCCTTTACCAATTCCGAAACGCTGGATGTGGATTGTAAAATTGAAAATTGTGAATGATTGTGTAAATGCGTAAATTGCACATCACTTAAATTTATTTGTGTAGAAGTGTCGACCTCTAAATTCTGAGCTTGAATTTTCTGCTCCTTATTTCTTAGCTTTTTACTTTCCTTTTTTAAATTGGTATGTTTTAGTCCAATTAGATTAATCTGGCTCGGATTTTTTGAACTAAATTCTTCAAAATAATTATCCCCAACCTGTAATTCTCCAAATGAAAATTGTTTTAATCTTACCAATTCTAAAAAACACCGTGTAGTAGCTTCAACATCGGCTGTAGCATTATGGGCTTCGGAAAATGGAGCATTAAATAATTTTTGATGCAATTCCGTTAAGGTCGGTAATTTAAATTTACCTCCTCTACCCCCAGGAATCAGGCATAAAAGTGCTGTATTTTCCGTACAGGTATCTAATACAGGTAATTTACTCAATTCGGTTGCCAGTCCCAATCTATGAAATTCACAACCCATTATATTCAAATCAAACTTTACATTTTGACCTACAACAAACTTTGTTCTTGAAAGTGATTCGTTAAAAAGTTCCAACACTTCTGCTAAAGAAATTCCTTTTTGATCAGCCAATTGAGTCGAGATCCCATGAATCTGTTCAGCATCATACGGAATATTGAATCCCTCAGGTTTTATTAAATAATCCTGACATTCAATGAGTTCACCCATATCGTCATGCAATTGCCAGGCTATTTGTATACATCTTGGCCAATTGTCTGTATCACTGATGGGTGCATTCCAATTTTTGGGCAGTCCGGTAGTTTCTGTATCAAAAATTAAATACATTTATTGTAGAATATTTTGGTGAAAATTGAAAGTTTAAATGTAGTTATTTCAGACATTTCTCAATTGAGAAAAACGGTCAATTTATTAACATTGAGTGATTATATTTCAAATTCCTTAGTGCGACATAAAAAGTGAAATAATTAATAAATTATACCTTACTTAACCCCTTCATTATCAAAAATATTTATTACTTTTGCGCCCTACTTCGAGAAAGTAGAATTATTAATTAATAAACTAGGTCGAGAACCTTAAAAATTAACAAATTATGTCAGTAAAAATTAGATTACAAAGACACGGAAAAAAAGGCAAACCATTTTATTGGGTGGTTGCTGCAGATGCCCGTTCAAAAAGAGACGGAAGATCATTAGAAAAATTAGGAACTTACAATCCAAATGTAAATCCAGCAGCTATCGAATTAGATGTAGATAAGGCAGTTGAATGGTTACAAAACGGTGCACAACCTACAGATACTGCGAGAGCCATATTATCTTATAAGGGTGTGATGTTGAAAAACCATTTGGTAGGAGGTGTTCGTAAGGGTGCTTTGACAGAAGAACAAGCTGAAGAAAAATTTCAGGCTTGGCTATCTGAAAAAGAGCAAAAAGTTTCTGACAAAGAAACCAAATTAGCCAAAGCAAGTGAGGCTGAAAAAGCAAAAGCTTTAGCGGCTGAAAAAGAAGTTAATGCAAATCGTCAAGCTGCTGCTGATGAAGTTGAAAATGAAGCTATAAAAGCAAAAGCTGATGCCAAAGCTGCAAAAGAAGCCGCTGCAAAAGCTGAAGAAGCAACTGAAGATGAAGGTCCTCAAACTATTGATGACGCAGTTGAAGAAGCAAAAGAAGAAAAATAAGGTTGCCTTATTATATAATTTAAAACCTGATATTAATTTATCAGGTTTTTTTTATTAGTGAGACTTTGATTTCAATGACTTGTTAAAGTCTTTTGAAATCAATTAGTTTGAACCTGCCTTGCCGGCAGGCAGGCTAATCCCGTAAAATCGGGATCTCGATTTAATACTTTTTATTTCTATTTATAGCCTACATTTACCATTCAATAATCTATCATGGAAAAAAAAGATTGTTTCTATTTGGGGAAAATTGTAAGAAAATACAGTTTTAAAGGAGAAGTCATTATTAAATTAGATACGGATCAACCCG
Organism: Flavobacteriaceae bacterium; assembly: GCA_030621915.1. Taxonomy (GTDB): domain Bacteria; phylum Bacteroidota; class Bacteroidia; order Flavobacteriales; family Flavobacteriaceae; genus Lutimonas. Next base: position 2,797 of record JAUXGV010000188.1, on the reverse strand, counting down.
AATTGTATCAAAATATGGATGCCGTTTTTGTTGATCTAGGCAAAAATTTTATTCCATTTTTTATTGAAAAAAGTTCGCTTCAAAAAGGGAACCAATTACGAGTTCAATTTGAAGATATATATTCAGAAGAAGATGCAGATGCTATTTTGAAATCCGAAGTTTACTTACCTAAATCTCTGTTACCTAAATTAAAAGGAAATAAGTTTTATTATCACGAAGTAATTGGGTTTGAATTGGAAGATATGAATTTTGGTCATGTTGGAAATATTATTTCTATTAATGATTCAACCGCTCAACCGTTGTTTGTAATCGAAAGAAATGAATCAGAAATTTTAATCCCAATGATCGATGATTTTATTCAAAAAGTAGATCGGGAAAATAAAAAAATAATTGTTGATACTCCTCAGGGACTGATTGAAATGAACCTTGATTGAGTTTTGAGTTACTAATTTTGAGTTTTGAGTCATAAACCTTTCCATTTTAAACAGTTTACAATCCATCAAAATAAAACAGCCATGAAGGTAGGTACTGATGGCGTTTTATTGGGTGCTTGGGCCGCAATCGATTCGTCTGTTAATAGTATTTTGGATATAGGAACTGGTACTGGTTTAATAGCCGTGCAATTGGCGCAACGAAGCGACAGTGAAACAATCGATGCTTTGGAAATTGAAGCCGGCGCTTTTGAACAAGCGGTAGAAAATTTTGAAAATAGTGATTGGGGAGATCGATTGTTTTGTTATCATGCTTCGCTGGAAGAATTTTCTGATGAGATTGTTGATAAATATGATCTAATAGTATCTAACCCTCCATTTTTCAACAACACATATAAAGAATTAGAACAAAATAGAGCCTTAGCAAGACATTCTGAAAGTTTGAATTTTGAAGAACTCCTAAAAAATACTACCCAATTACTATTCAAATCGGGATCATGCGCCTTTATCATCCCCTTTAAAGAAGAAGGGCATTTCTTAAACATAGCTGCTCAAAATAAATTATTTCCAGTGAGGATAACCAGAGTCAAAGGAAATATAAATACTCAATTCAAAAGATCACTATTACAATTAAAATTTATAAAATCTCAGCCAATAATTACCGAGATGGTTATTGAAATTGAACGACACAATTATACCGAAGCTTATAAAAAACTGGTTCAGCAATTTTATTTAAAAATTTAAACCTTGGGTTGATTTAAGAGGATTCTTTAACTCCAAGTCGCTTTCGCATAAAAATAATTATCGTTGCTGTAAAAAACATCAACAAACCATAAACTGCAGGAACAATTGAATATTCAGCGTTGTTTAATGCTATGGTAGCTAAGGTAATTGCCAATGTTCCATTTTGAATTCCAGTTTCAATGGAGATACTAATAGCTTGAGGTTTTGTGAGTTTAAATAAAACGGCCAATGAAAATCCTATGACCATCGTGGTTACATTCAACAATATGGCTGGCATACCCGCTTCTCCTAAATATTCCATAAATACCTCTCTAACACTAAAAATAACGCCAATAACTACCAATATAAAAATAACTGCCGAAACTATTTTTACAGGTTTTTCCATTCTATTCGCAAATTTTTCATATTTGGCTTTTATTAACATTCCAATACTTACCGGAGTAATAACAATTATAAACAATTGTTTGATCATGGTAATTCCATCTACGGTAACTTTCTGGCTATGATCTGCAAAATTAACCAAAGCAAATTGTACGATAATTGGAATGGTAATGATAGACAAAACACTAGCAATCGCGGTTAAAGAAACCGATAGGGCCAAATCGCCCTTTGCCAAATGTGTTAACATATTTGATGTTGCTCCACCTGGACAAGCTGCCAAAAGCATTATTCCTACCGCAATAGTTGGGGTTAAGTCAAGGCCTACTGCTATCAAATATCCAACCAAAGGTAAAATAATTACTTGACAAAAAAGCCCGATAATTATGGCTTTCGGGTAGGTTGCAACACGTTTAAAATCACCTATTGTTAGTGACAAACCCATACCGAACATAATAATTATTAAGGACAAGGCAAGAATAATTCCTATTGTAGAAGTCATTAATTAAAAAAATAAATTATTTAGTTTTCGAATATAGTAAAAATAATAAAACAATTAAGCCCCCAAATTAAACGAATTATAACCTAAATATGAAACTTCGGTTTCCTTAAAATGAATACCATAATTTTTTAGCTCGTTCAGAATAGGTTCGTATACCTCTCGTCTAATGGGAATCTGTACACCTGGAGTTTTGATTTCTTTATTTAGTATTTTCAATGTCGCAATAGCAACCGGTAGTCCAACTGTTTTGGCCATCGCAGTATATGTTTGATCTTCGCCCAAAACAACCAAATTAGATTCAATCTGCTTTTTCTCACCATTCAATTCATAACCAAATTTATGATACATAACAATCATATCTCTATCATCTTCAGATAAGGTCCATCTATCCATTAGAATTTTCTGAAGTATTTGAGCGGGAGTTGCATCCTTTAGTCCTATTTTTTTATCCGGGTTAAAAATATCCAATTCCAATAATTTATCCCATAAAACATCATCTTGTTCAATTCTTAAATAGTATCGCAACTTTAACTCTACAGAATCATGGGGGCTATAGGCTAAAAATGAATTGGTGAAATCACGATAAGACATATTTTCAGAATCTTCCATAATAAAAGTGTCATCTGTCATACCCAACTGCACGAATACATTCCATGCACGTGTAAAACCAACTCTTCGGATAGTACCTCTATACATAGTAAGAACATCCTCCAAGCCATAAATATCTCTGTACTTTAAAGAA
>JAUXGV010000257.1 GCA_030621915.1 Flavobacteriaceae bacterium | reverse complement strand
ATCACCCTTCTCAAGACGTAAAGATTTAATTAAGTTTTTCATAAAAAACTTAGCCTCTTCTTGATCACGATTGTTATAAAGTAGATGGTAGTATTTTGTGTCAAACCAATTTTTAAACCATTCATCGTTTCCTTCCATAAATATAAATTCAGGCAAAAATATAAAATTATGTTATAATAGGAAGAAAATCATAAATTCAAATTATAAAAGTATTAGGGATTAATGTATTTTTGCCTTATGGAAGAAAATTTTAATATGCTGGCCAAAACCCTATTTGGATTTGAATCAGTTTTGGCTAGAGAATTAAGAAATATGGGTGCTCAGCAAGTAAGGGAAGGAATTAGAAGTGTGAAGTTTAAAGGAGATAAGGGGTTTATGTATAAAGCCAATTTAGCCTTGAGAACGGCTATAAAAATATTGGTTCCTATACATTCATTTAAAGTCAATGATGAGCATGATTTATATAAAAATTTGCAAAAAATTCATTGGGAAGAATATTTTAATGAAAAGAAGTCCTTTGCGATTAATTCAGTTATTAATTCTGATAATTTCACCAATTCACATTATGTCTCTTTAAAAAGTAAGGATGCCATTGTTGATTATTTTAGAAGTAAAACGGGTAATCGCCCAAATATTGATATCAAACATCCGGATATACTGTTCAATATTCACATTCAAAAAGATATTTGTACTGTTTCCTTAGATAGTTCAGGAGAATCCTTACATAAAAGAGGGTATAAAAGTGACACTAATATTGCGCCGATTAATGAAGTATTGGCGGCGGGTTTGGTTTTACTCTCGGGTTATGATGGCACCCAGCATTTTATAGATCCCATGTGTGGAAGTGGTACTATTTTGATAGAAGCAGCCATGATTGCAAATAATATACCTGTAAATATCAATAGGTTAGAGTTTGGATTTGAAAAATGGAACGATTTTGATGAAGAATTGTTTGAATTAATTCACCAATCTTTATTAAATAAAATTCGAAACTCGGATAAGAAAATTATTGGTTATGATAAGGCACCCTCGGCGATTAGAAAAGCTCAAAACAATGTTTCAAATGCTTCTTTGGAAGAATTTATCAAGATTGAAAAGCAAGATTTTTTCCAAAGCGAAAAACCTATTGACGGACATGCAATTTTGCTTTTTAATCCGCCATATGGCGAAAGAATAAGTGTGGATATCCCAGTTTTTTATGGTAGAATTGGGGATACTTTAAAACAAAGTTATACGGATACCAGTGCCTGGTTTATCACTTCTGATTTTGACACAGGTATTAAAAGTGTTGGATTAAGAACATCAAAAAAGATCAAACTCTTTAACGGAAATTTAGAATGCAGATTTGTGAAATATGAAATGTATGGAGGAACTAGAAAAGTCAGAAATTAAATGAAAATGGATACATATTAAAAAGATAACTCTAAAAATGTATAAAATCTGATGAATTAGAAAAGGAATTTGACTACTTAATAGAATTCCTTGTTTTCTCTTAAGATTTTAAGCATATGAAATCCATAAATTTCATAACCTTCATTATAATAAAATTTGTGTGATTTCGTATTACTCACATAAGTATTTAATTCTGTTGCATCAATACCCTTATCAATTAAATATTTATAAATCCAATCAAAATAAAACCTACCTAAACCATTATTTCTATATTGGTTATTAATAATCACATGATCAACCTCAGCAGTTTTACCAATATAATGCTTGGTTGCAAACCATAATCCGCAAATACCAATAAGTTCATCCTTATCAAATAATCCAATACATTCATAGTTTTGATTGGCCATTTCCAAAACTCGCTGCCTCAATAGTTTGTCTGATGTTTTTTTATTTAAAATTTTCAATAATGGAATAATTGTCAGAATATCATTCTTAGAAATTACACTTATAGAAATATTTTTCATTCTCTATACTGTTTTTGTTCGGTAAAATTATAATAAATTAATTAAAATAACCTCTAAAGAGGTTATTGTATCGATTAAAATCAAAAAATTCTTATTTTGTTAATCAAGAGGTCTTAGGTGGTTATGATCCCTCCTTAATCGTTAATTCTTGATATATATTTTATGACCTCTCTACCTACTCATGACTTAAAAAACTTTTCTCTTAATATTGTTTGACGTTTATGTTCAAAAATTCAACATGAATAACTTTCCATAGTCTGTACTTTTTAGTGAAACCTTTGGTGCCAAATTCATTATGTGATTTAAATCTTTCTATAAGATGAGCAGTATAACCCGTATAATGAATATGGTGCTTGGGAGAATGTAGAATATAAACAAC
>JAUXGV010000225.1 GCA_030621915.1 Flavobacteriaceae bacterium | reverse complement strand
ACATAAAGTTGAAAATGTACATTTACCCGCTGAAAAACACGATTATGGTTATTCAAAACGAGCCGTAATGTACACGTTTCTTGCGTATCATTTGAATCTTGACTTACACAATGTTACTGTGGGAAATGGTGTTGAGGAAGATTTTGTTAAAGTTTTATCTCAGCAAGAACTAAAGGTTTTTACTAAAGAAAACCCGAGGCCTGATGATGCCATCCTGGGTGATGAAGCGATAATAAAATATTTGAATTTTGATTGACATGAAAAATTTGTTCAAATTTTTTTTAATTCTTGTTTGTATTGTATTATTCAGAACTGATGGTTTTGGACAAATTGAAAAAAACTATTTACTTCCAAATTTAATGTTATCCAATGAAGGAAAAGTAATTCAAAATTCTGATCAATGGACTAATATTCGCAGACCCGAAATATTAGAATTATTTGAACAACATGTTTATGGCAAAATACCGGCGACTGAATTAAAAATCAATTATTCTTTGGTAAAAATTGATACCAATGCTTTGGATGGGAAAGCTATCCAAAAAGAAGTTATTGCCACCTTTTCTAATGGTATGGATTCTTTGGAAATGAATATGCTTATTCTCCTACCTAAAAATATAAGTAAACCGGTACCGGTCTTTATGGGAATGAATTTTTATGGGAATCATACAATTCATAATAACTCTAATATTAGCAGTACGCAAAATTATGTTGGAAATAATTCAGATTATTCTATTTCAAATAATACGGCCACAGAATTATCCCGAGGTATAAGATCACATCGGTGGCCTATTGAAAGAATTTTGGAAAGAGGATATGGTCTCGTAGGCATTTATTATGGTGATATTGACCCTGATTATGACGATGAATTTAAAAATGGAATCCATAAATTGATTTATGATAAACATTACAGACTCCAACCAAATGATTGGGGATCCATCTCTGCCTGGTCTTATGGATTATCTAAAGCTATGGATTATCTTGTAACTGATAACGACATTGATAAAAATAAGGTTTCAGTGATGGGGCATTCCAGACTAGGAAAGACCGCACTTTGGGCAGGGGCAATTGACCAAAGGTTTGCAATCACAATTTCTAATGATTCAGGATGTGGTGGAGCCGCATTATCCAGAAGAAAACATGGTGAAACTGTGGAAAACATTAACACCAAATTTCCACATTGGTTTTGTAAAAACTTTCATAAGTATAATGACAATGAAGACTCCTTACCTGTTGATCAACACATGTTAATTTCCTTGATAGCACCCAGGCCTGTTTATGTTGCAAGTGCTGCTGAAGATCAATGGGCGGATCCCGTAGGGGAATATTTATCATTATATCATTCATGATCAGTATATAACCTTTTTGGTATAGACAGTTTTAAGAGTAAAACTAGACCTGAAATTAATAAACCTATTATGGCAGGGAATATGGGCTATCATATTCGATCTGGTAAGCATGATCTTAAATTATTTGATTGGGAAAGATTTATGGATTTTACAGATCATCAATTTCATCAATAGATTTCAATCTAGCATAGCATCTTAGTAGTACTAATAAATTTTAAAATCAATCAACTATTCTGTTGCAAATTTTTTCCATAACCCAATTTGTTCTTGAGGCTGATTTACCGGTACTTATACACTTTCCATTTCCTAAAATATCATCAACAACAGTTTGTATGAGTGGCAATTGTATATGTTTCGAAATATTAAAATGGAAAGCTTCTTTGGGCTTTCCATCAACTTCTAATACAACACTATGATCACCAAAAAACGGAAATGAAACCTGACCCTTGCTACCAACAATTGTAGTTAATTCAATATTGGAACTATGACAAGTGTTAAAAGCCCAAACCCCATGACCGACAACATTTTTTTCGAATAAAAAGGAGCCAACTGTAATATCCTCCGCCAGATAATTATTTGACTGATTTAGTGCATATCCTTGCGCCTCTTTGATAGGGCCAAGAAGAAAATCTAAAGCATCCAGTTGATGAGAAGCAAGGTCATAAAAATAACCTCCACCGGCAATTTCAGGGTTAATACGCCAATTATCATTAAGCCCAACAATTTCACTATGCAATGGTTTTTGCAATTTGATATTTACAAGACGAACATCACCAATAATATCGCTATCGATTATTTCTTTAACTTTTAAAATGTTAGGTAAAGCTCTGCGATAATAAGCAACATATAAATTTACATTGGCCTTATTACAGGCATTCACCATCGAAATACATTCTTGATGGCTTCGAGCCATCGGCTTTTCAACATAAACCGGTTTACCAGCGGCGGCTGCTTTTAAAGTATATTCTTTATGAGAATTGGGTGGAGTAGAAACATAAATGGCGTTTACATTTGGGTCATGAATCAATTCGTCAACATTATCATACCATTTTCGAACATGATGTCTTAATGCAAAATCCTTGGCTTTTTCTGAATTTCTTCGCATTACAGCAATCAATTTAGAATTGTTTGCCAATTGTAAAGCTGGTCCACTTTTTACTTCGCAAACATTTCCTGCACCTATAATTCCCCAGCAAACCTCTTTGATTTTTTTGTTGGACATAATATTAATTTGTTATCCTATAAATTTAGCTGTACAAGTTAATCAAAACGAAATTGTTCAATCAATGGCTTTATGTCCCAATGCTTTTAACAATTCAAGGTCTAATTGAAAAAGAACATCTTCTCTTCCCGAATAGTACCCCCTGGTAAATCTCGCTGACTTGGTTCCTCTTTGCATTTGTTCACATACTGTCCAATCTTGTTTATTTGTTAAATCCCAAAAATCCACTGCTGATTTGATGCCTGACTGAGCTTTTGGATCGTTGATTATTTCGGGTCTAAAAAGCCAATAGCAATCATTAATTATTTTATCCGGGCCAAGTGGAGTGATATGATGAAACATCACAAAATCCGGATGGGGTGTGAGTAGCATATTTGGGAAAATTGAGTAATAATAAATTCTTTGTAAATCATCGCCGGACACATCACAAATGGGTGGAGCTGCTGGTTCGCCATTCATTGTCATACTGCCTCTTTTTTTCGTTAAATCCATAAAACCTCCAATAGCCGCTCCATGATTGGAATCATGTTGGGCAGATTGTACTGGTGTGAGTTCGGAAAGAAAAGGGTGAACCCCAGGACAATGATAACATTCCTGATAATTCTGAAGAATAAGTTTCCAATTACAATTCAATTCGTATTTAATATGATGAGCTATTCTTAATTCATCCATTTTCCAATCCGAAAACTTTCCAATAAGTACTTTCATTTGTTCTTCAAATGGTTCGGGGTTTTTATCTAGGTTGATAAAAACAAATCCTTCCCAAATATGCACATGAGCTTGATGAAGAGCACATTTGGCTTTTTGAAAATCTTTACTTTCTTTCATCAAAGGAGCACTTTTAAGTTTTCCATTTAATCCATAAGTCCACGCATGGTACGGACATTGTATTGATTTAGATTTAAAAGAGCCTTTGGGTTCTGTGCAAAGTTGCGTTCCTCTATGACTACAAACATTAAACAGCGCTTTAATTTTATTCGATTTGTCTTTAACCAATATCAGACTTTCGTCAGCTATTTCGATAAGTTTATAATCACCAATCAATGGAATCTCTTCAGCACGGCATGCATAAATCCAAGACTTGTAAAATATTTTATCAATTTCTTCCTGATATATTTCTTGACTATGATAATATTTGCCGGGTAAAGTCCTTTTACCATCTTTAATTGGATAATCAACTCCTCTTTTTAAATATTCATTTTTATTTGAGGTCATAATATAAAATTTTTAAGTTTTACTCCAGTTCTTGAGTATTATGTTTGCAGCCATGCTACCTGGTGCGCACGTGATGCCACCCCCTGGGTGTGAACCACTACCACAAAGATACAAACCAGAAACTGGGGTAGCATATCTTGAACAAGTG
>JAUXGV010000116.1 GCA_030621915.1 Flavobacteriaceae bacterium | reverse complement strand
TTTGATATTAAACAAAAATTAAAAGGTAATTCTGGATATTATTTAAAGAATGCTAGTCCGGTTAATGTAGAGATTACGAATTAATCAATAAGAATTAAGAACAAATTATTATGAAATTGAAAGGTATAATAGTCGCAATAACAGCTTTACTTTCTGTTGGATATGTAAATGCTCAAGCAAATTTGCTCAATGCTAAAATCCCTGAACAAGTTGGGATGAAAACACCAGAGCAATTGGCTGCTGATAATGACAGACCCTTAGAATATGGATACATTGATGATAGAGATATCTTATGGTCGAAGGTGGTATGGGAGTATGTTGATTTGAATGAAAAAATTAACATGCCTTATTATTACCCAGTTGATACGAGTAATATTAGCTCTGACAGAAGATCTTTGTATGATACTTTATTAAGAGGAATTAAAAGCGGAGAAATAATTGATGTTTATGATGATTCCTATTTTGAAGATAAGTTGACTATGAAAGATATTCAATCTCGATTATCCAGAATAGACACTTCTGATGCAGGTTTTGAACGCTTGAATGCAGGAGAGATCATTACAGATGAATTTGTTGATAAAAGAGATATTACTGCTGCAGATATAGCAGGATTCAGAGTAAAAGGAGTTTGGTATTTTGATAAGCGACAAGGTGAATTAAAATATAGATTATTAGGAGTTGCTCCAATGTCACCAGACGTTAACTTTATTGACAGCTCTGGACAAGATGAATTGGTTGAATTATTTTGGGTATGGTATCCAGGTGCCAGATACACTACTCATGATATGAAAGTCTTTAATCATAAAAATTCAGCTTACCCATTGTCATATGATCATTTATTGAATGCAAGAAGATTTAATGCGATTATATACCGTGAAGAAAATATATATGGTAACCGTGATGTTGCCGAATACATAAAAGGTAATTCTCTTTTCCAGGTATTGGAATCAGATAAATTGAAAGAAGATATTAGAGATAGAGAACTAGATATGTGGAATTATTAGTATATTAGTAATAATATTATAGATATAACTCCTACTGAAAAGTAGGAGTTTTTTTTGCAATAAATTTTGTTTTCAATGAAATAAATCAAAGCAAATTCTGATCTAAAATTAATTATCTTTGGGCCATGGATTTTGATTATATAATTGTTGGCTTAGGACTTGCAGGTATTGCCTTCGTAGAAGAATTAAAAAAACACAACAAATCATTTCTGGTATTTGATGATAGTTCTCAAAATTCATCACTCGTTGCAGGTGGTATGTACAATCCAGTTGTTTTAAAACGATTTACTCCGGTTTGGAATGCTCATGAGCAATTGGAAATGGCAATCCCATTTTATCAAAAGTTGGAAAAAAAATTCAGAATAAAACTTGACCATAAACTCGATATTTATCGGATTTTTAAAAGTATTGAGGAACAAAATAATTGGTTTGTGGCCTGTGATAAAAAATTATTACATGATTATATGATTCCTGAACTGATTTATAATTCTAATAAAAATATTCGAGCTCCATTTGGAATGGGTAAACTAACAGGAACCGGTAGAATTGATGTGAAGAATCTTGTGAAACATTACAAGAAAACATTAATGGAAGAAGGCTTACTAAAAAAAGAAAAATTCTATTATGATGAAATGAAGAGTTATGATGAATATGTGGATTATAAAGCAATCAGGGCGAAAAGAATTGTTTTTTGCGAAGGATTTGGCCTCAAAAAAAACCCGTTTTTTAATGAGCTTCCAATGAAAGAGGTCAAAGGAGAATTGATCACGATTCATGCCCCGGATTTAAATATAGATTACCTAATAAAATCAGCGGTATTTATGATGCCCTTGGGTGATAATTTGTATAAGGTTGGAGCAACTTTTAATTGGAATGATAAAACAAAAGATCCTACTAAAGATGGTAAAGAAGAACTGGAATTAAAACTGAGTTCAGTGATCAATTGTAAATATAAAATTGTTGAGCATACTGCCGGAATTAGGCCTACAATTAAGGATAGAAGACCAATTTTAGGACTTCATCCAAAAAATAAAAAACTTGCAATATTTAACGGTCTGGGCACTCGAGGAGTTATGATAGCCCCATTAATGGCAAGAAAGCTATATCAGCACATTGAAAATAATATGGAATTGGATAAAGAAATTGCAATAGATAGATTTCAAAAATAAATTATTCAAAATCTTTCTATTGAGATAAGAAATTTTCAATTTTCAAATTTCTTCTCATAACTTACAAACATATTTATATAGATAAGTCTTGAAATTCTCACCAAATTAGGAAGCGATAATATTAATACTACTATAATTGAAATAACAGTCGAAACTAAATCTAAACTTAACAATTGACAAATTATAAATATGGCCACAGCCATAGCCACCGTTAATCCGTAAGAAACATACATAGCCCCATAGAAAAATGAAGGCTCTATCATGTATTTCAATTCACATTTAGGGCAATTATCGTGAATTTTCAAATTGCCATTAATTTTATAAGGGTTTGAATTGATAAAAAAATCACCCTGATTACATTGAGGGCATTTGTTTTTAATAATGCTATATAATTTTGTTCCTTTTTTTATCATTGATTATTTAATAATTATAATATTTTTGCAAATATAAATTTTTAATTTTTTAAAATATGTTGAATGCACATAACATTACTGTTTCATTTGCTGGTGAGGATCTGTTTTCCGGTATAACTTTCAAATTAAATGCTGGAAATAGTATTGGACTGGTAGGTAAAAATGGAGCAGGTAAATCAACACTTTTAAAGGTCATTGCAAATGAGCAGGAATATAGAGCTGGCACCATAGCCATTGAAAAAGATATTAGTATAGGATATCTAAAACAAGATATTGATTTTGAAGAAGGAAGAACGGTTTTAGACGAGACCTATGAAGCTTTTAAAGAGATTAAAAGTATTGAGTTAAAATTGGAAAAAGTAAATTCTGAATTAGCCACACGAACGGATTATGAGAGCGAATACTACCATGATTTAATGCATGATCTGGACGAATTATCTCATAGATATGAATTAATAGGAGGATATAATTATCAGGGAAATACTGAAAAAATCTTGCAGGGATTAGGGTTCCAACAGCAAGATTTTAATATGCTTACGGGTACTTTTTCAGGTGGATGGAGAATGAGAATTGAATTGGCTAAACTGTTGCTTCAAGAACATGATATTTTATTATTAGATGAGCCCACCAATCATTTGGATATTGAATCTATTATTTGGTTTGAGAATTTTTTAAAAGGATTTAATGGAGCTATCGTTATGGTTTCTCACGATAAGATGTTTTTGGACAATGTAACCAACCGAACCATTGAAATTTCATTGGGCAAAATTTACGATTTTAAAAAACCCTATTCCCAATATTTGCTGCTACGAAATGAAATTAAGGAAAAACAAATACAGGCGCAAAAAAATCAAGAAAAAGAAATCAAGCATACGGAACAGCTAATAAATAAATTCAGAGCCAAGGCTAATAAGGCATCAATGGCACAGTCCTTAATTAAGAAATTGGATAAGGTAGAAAGAATTGAAGTTGATGTTGAAGATAATTCTGTGATGAATGTTCGTTTTCCAGTTTCTATTGTTCCCGGTAAAATTATTTTCGAAGCTGAAAATTTAGCAAAGAACTATGGAGAAAATCAAGTATTGGAAAATGTAGACCTTTTGATTGAGAGAAATAGTAGGATTGCATTTGTTGGTCAAAATGGACAAGGTAAGTCAACTTTGGCCAAAATGATGGTCAATGAAATTGACTATGACGGAAATTTAAAACTAGGGCATAATGTTGAGATTGGTTATTTTGCTCAGAATCAATCCGAATATTTAAACGGAAATATCACGGTTTTGCAAACCATGGAAGATGCCGCATCCGATGGCAATAGAATTAGGGTTAGGGATATGCTGGGAGGATTTTTATTTCGAGGTGATGATGTTGAGAAAAAGGTAAAGGTGTTATCAGGTGGTGAGAGAAATCGTTTGGCCCTTTGTAAAATGTTATTATCTCCCTTTAATGTTTTAATCATGGATGAACCAACAAATCATTTGGATATAGCTTCTAAAAATGTATTGAAGAGAGCTTTGAAACAATTTGAAGGAACATTAATCTTAGTTTCACATGATCGAGATTTCTTACAGGGATTGACCGAAAAAGTTTATGAATTTAAAGACAGTGTCATCAAAGAATATTTGGGAGATATTAATTATTTTTTAGAACAGCATAATTTAGACAATATGCGTGAGGTGGAAAAACGAACCAAAATTAAGATTGACAATAAAGAAAATAATGGAGGGAAGAAGAATTTTCAAAACGCAAAACAAAAAAAACAATATCAGAATAAATTGAGTAAAATAGAAGCCGAAATTTCAAAACTTGAAAAAGAAGTTGTCAATGATGATGCAGAAATATTAGATAATTTTGACAAAGTATCAGCAGATAAGCATTTTTTTAGAAATTATCAGGCTAAGAAAGATAGAGTAGAGGAATTAATGGCTTCATGGGAAGAAGTACAGGAAAAAGTGGATCAACTCTGAATTATTTTTTAATTATGATAAAAACAAATATTGACATAAAAAAATCCCTAAAAATTAAGGAATAATTTTTAGGGATAATATTTTTAAAAAAGTTCTTCTTTTTTTCAATTAGTTGCTTCACTAACTTCCAATTGCGGCGGATATTGCATCATTATTTTTGAAACAAACACTTTAATATTTTCTTCTTTTTTAGCTATATCTTTCGAGGAAGATAAAATTCCTTTTCCAACTCCTTGCCAGGCCAATTCTCTTTTACGGGCATCGATTACATCAATAAATAGTGTTCCTTCTGTAGACCTTGAAACATTAGAATAACCATATCCCCAGCCAGGTCCCCAGCCAGGCCCCCAGCCTCGTCCATAATAACCATATCCATAATAATAAGGATACCAACCATAATAATTGTTATTATAAACATCTATTTTTTCACGAGATTTTGTAAATATGCTAATTAAAAAATCAGGATCTTCAGATTTTGTAAAACCTCTGGCTTCAAGATCAGCTTCAATAGCTCTTAATATTCTTCTTTTATCTAAATCAGATATTTCAACTTTATCAATTCCACTTTTATAAAATGCATAAGTTTTGAATTTATCGAAATTTGTATTTTTATCGTAATCAGCAGATACTTGTATCGATGAACATGAAACAATAGCAAAAATCAATAAAACGGATAAAATTTTAAATACATTCATAATCCTAGAATTAATTTAAATTTTCAAGCAATTTTTCATCAACTAAATTAGGGAGTGTAATTTTTAAATTTGATTCCAACTCCATCGCTCTTTTTATAGCGAAAATAGCGCCTTTGTTTCGTGCCCAACTACGTCTGGATATACCATTATTTACATCCCAAAACAACATTGATTTTAATTTATTGCTTGCTTCATTACTACCATCAAGAACCATACCAAAGCCCCCATTTATCACTTCTCCCCAGCCAACACCTCCGCCATTATGAATGGATACCCATGTGGCTCCCCTGAAGCTATCACCAATTACATTTTGAATGGCCATGTCTGCAGTAAACTGAGATCCATCGTAGATATTTGAAGTTTCTCTAAAGGGTGAATCTGTACCGGAAACATCATGGTGATCTCGCCCCAAAACTATTGGAGCTGAAATATCACCATTTTTTATGGCTTGATTAAAGGCTTCACCAATTTTTATTCTTCCCTGTGAATCTGCATATAAAATCCGTGCTTGTGAACCAACTACAAGCTTATTTTCTTGCGCTCCAACAATCCATTGAATATTATCTTTCATTTGTTGCTGAATTTCAGGTGGAGAATCTTTTTCCAATTCTTTTAAAACTTGAATTGCTATCTCATCTGATTTAGAGAGGTCTTTTTCATTAGCAGATGTACATACCCATCTAAAGGGGCCAAATCCATAATCAAAACACATGGGGCCCATTATATCCTCAACATAGGATGCATAGGCAAATTCATCATTGCTAATATTTCCTCTTGTCAAAGGTGGATTTTTACGATTTTGAAATGTAGGTGATTTTAAAAATATATCTGCATTAGCTCTCGAAGCTTCTAATAAAAATGCATTACCATAATCAAAAAAGTAAGTTCCTTTTTCAGTATGCCTATTTATTGCATCTGTTTGCCGACGAAGTGATTCCTGAACTTTTTCTTTAAATAATTCAGGGTTGTTGGCCATCATTTCATTAGATTCTTTGTAACTATATCCGACAGGATAATATCCTCCGGCCCATGGATTGTGCAAAGAGGTTTGATCACTCCCAAGATCAATAAAAACATCTTCTACATTAAATTTTTCCCAAACATCTACAATATTCCCTTGAAATGCAATTGACACAATTTCCTTGTTTTTTTTAGCCTGTGTAACCCTTGTTACAAGTTCATCTAGGTCTAGAACGACTTCATCTACCCATTTTTGAGAATGACGTGTATGAACAACTTTTGCGTTCACTTCTGCGCAAACAGTTATACAACCCGCAATATTTCCAGCTTTAGGTTGAGCGCCACTCATTCCTCCCAATCCAGAAGTTAAAAATAACTTTCCATTTAAATCTTCACCCTGTTTTGAAATCTTTCGACCGGCATTCAATATTGTTATTGTTGTGCCATGAACAATACCCTGTGGTCCAATATACATAAAACTTCCTGCCGTCATTTGCCCATATTGTGTTACACCCAAGGCATTGTATTTTTCCCAATCGTCTTGCTTTGAATAATTGGGTATCATCATTCCATTGGTTATCACTACTCTGGGTGCATTTTTACTTGATGGGAATAAACCTTGTGGGTGACCAGAATAAATGGCAAGAGTTTGTTCATCAGTCATTTCTGATAAATATTTCATTGTCAACAGGTATTGAGCCCAATTTTGAAAAACTGCCCCATTACCTCCATAAGTTATTAATTCATGTGGATGTTGTGCGACGGCATAGTTCAAATTGTTTTGAATCATATGCATTATTGCTTTTGCCTGGTCACATTTACCCGGATATTCATGAATTGGGCGTGCATACATTGTATATTCCGGACGAAAACGGTACATATAAATTCGTCCATAATTATTTAATTCATGAAAAAATTCTTCAGATAAAATAGGATGATGTTTTTTATCAAAATATCTCAATGCATTTTTTAAAGCTAATATTTTTTCCTCTTTAGAAAGAATTTCTTTTCTTTTTGGAGCATGATTTATAGCTGTATCATATTTTTTTTGAGCGGGTAATTCGCGAGGTATTCCTTGAGATATCTGTTGTTTAAATAAATTCATATTTTTATTTTTTAAGATTTCCGGTTAATGGATCAAAACCATAAGGACAATGTTTACAATTGTTATTACAGCAATAACCCCTTTTTAAATGATATTTTTCCGTAAAAACCTTAAACCCCTTATCACTAAAATAGAAATCGTCTGGTGTTAATTCTTCATATTTAAAATCCATAAAACAAAGATAATTTATTGTTTGGATTTTTGTACTTTTCGAAAATGATATTCTATTCAAAATAATTCAATGAGCTATGTAAATTAAATGAATTTTAACAAGTCAATTATAGAAAATCAAAAGGTAAATTTATCAGAATTGAACCGGTTTAATGTCTCTTTATATATGAAAAGAGAGGATCTCATACATCCATTTATTTCCGGAAATAAGTATAGAAAATTAAAATATAATATCTCTAGAGCCCAGGATGAGAATCAAGATACCTTACTTACCTTTGGCGGTGCATTTTCAAATCATATTGGTGCAGTAGCTTTTACCGGTAAAGAATTTGGTTTTAAAACTATTGGTGTTATTAGAGGGGATGAATTGAAAAAAGATTTAAAGAGAACATTTAATGAGAACCCTACGTTACAAGCAGCTCGTCAAAATGGCATGCAATTTGAGTTTGTGAGCAGAAGTGAGTATCGTTTAAAAAATTCTTCAACTTTTATTGAGAAACTTATTGAAAAATTTGGAAAGTTTTACTTGATTCCAGAAGGAGGAACTAATGCTCTGGCTGTTAAGGGATGTCAGGAAATTTTAAAGCCCAAAGACCGATCGTTTGATGTCATATGTTCGGCAATTGGAACAGGGGGTACGATTTCTGGCATTATTAATTCAATTACTGATTCTCAGGAAGTATTAGGATTCCCCTCTCTAAAAGGTGATTTTTTGACTAAGGAAATTGAAAAATATACAATAGAAAACAAGAATTGGAGTTTAGTAAGTGAATGTCATTTAGGGGGTTTCGCCAAGGTTAATAAAGATTTTATTCATTTTATTAATAATTTTAAAACAGAAACATCCATTCCATTGGATCCTATATATACTGGTAAAATGATGTATCGTTTGATTACTATGATAAAAAATGAATATTTTAATCAAGGTACAAGAATTTTGGCAATTCATACAGGAGGTTTACAGGGAATACAGGGCATGAACACGAGATTGAAACAAAAGAAATTACCTATTATTCAATGAAAAAAGTATCAAAAATTCTAATCACTATACTATTTATTACTTTGTTGGCTAGTTGTAGTTCTTCAAGAAGAGTAACAAAAAGCACACAAACAAAAGAAACGGAAAAAACTGCGGTTGAAGTTGTTAAAAAGAAAGATAAAGTATATGATGATGCAGATGCGTTTTTTCGAAAATTTAGAAAAAACAATCAAAATTTAAATTCCTATACAATGGATTATATTAATCATTACAAAGGCATAGCTATTGAAAAAATGATTGAGCATGGTATTCCGGCGAGTATTACGCTGGCTCAGGGAATTTTGGAATCGGGTAATGGTAGAAGTGAGTTGGCTAGTAAGGCTAATAATCACTTTGGAATTAAATGTCATAAAGGTTGGAAGGGTAAAAAAGTTTATCATGATGATGACAAGCGGAATGAATGTTTTCGAAAATATAACAACCCAGAAGGATCCTTTGAAGATCATTCAATTTTTTTAACTACGCGAGGTCGATATGCATTTCTATTTGATTTTAAAAAAGATAATTATAAGGCTTGGGCAAAAGGATTAAAAAAAGCCGGTTATGCAACTGACAAAAAATATCCGTCAAAATTGATAAGTTTTATAGAAACTTATCATTTATATCAATACGATAAACTGGTTTTAAAGTCAAAAAACAAGAACTATAAAATAGACAAAAAGGAGAAATTAGAATTTATTATTGTGTATAAAGGAGATACATTGTATTCAATTGCAAGACAATATAATTTAACGGTAGAAGAATTAAAGAAAATTAATAAATTAAGATCTAATAATATTAGTATTGGTCAAAAATTGTATATAGAAAAGTGATCAATGAGCCTTAAATCCTAACTGGGAATTCCTTTTTAATAAATAGGAATTTTATAAAGTA
>JAUXGV010000129.1 GCA_030621915.1 Flavobacteriaceae bacterium | reverse complement strand
GCTATTGAACGAAGCATTGGAAAAAAAGAAACCAATGAGCTTGCCGTCATGATCGATCCATTTAGTCCTTTGTCTATAACAGAAGAAGCCTTGAAATTGCAGGTTGAAGGTTATCATAAATCTTGGGTTTCTTCCTAATTAGATAATTAGCGAATGTGCCAATATAATAATAAAAGTATGTCACAATGAAATTTACTGATAATCCGAAATATGAAAATAATCCAATTCTTAGATTAACATTTGAATTTGCCATAGAAATTGTAAAATATTCTGAAAGATTGGATCGACTTCAAAAATATGTAATTGCGAAACAAATTTTACGTTCAGGAACTTCTATTGGTTCAAATGTAGAAGAGTCTCAAAATGCAGAAAGTAAGAAAGATTTTATTCACAAATTGAAGATTGCGTTAAAGGAAGCTGATGAACTGGAATACTGGTTGTTTATTTGCAATGAAATTGAAAGTTATGAAAATGCAGATTTTTTAATAGCAAAATTAACAGAAATTAGAAAAATATTGAATAGCATTATATCATCTTCAAAGAAAACAAATATTCCAATTGTCTAATTTTCTCATAGGCTAATTAAAAAAGAATAAAATGAGTAATAAAGAAGTAAAATCAGTGAATTATGGTTTGGAAAAAATTTTTGAGGGTGCTCAGGATTTTCTCCCCTTATTAGGAACAGATTATGTTGAGTTTTATGTGGGTAATGCCAAACAAGCAGCACATTTTTACAAAACGGCTTTTGGTTTTCAATCTTTGGCATACAAGGGCTTAGAAACCGGCTCCAAAGACACTGTGAGTTATGTTTTGATTCAAGATAAAATTCGATTGGTTCTAACAAGCCCTTTGAATAGCAAGTCCCCAATTAATGACCATATTGTAAAACATGGTGACGGTGTGAAGATAATTGCTCTATGGGTGGATGATGCTAAAAGTGCCTATAAAGAAACTACTAAAAGAGGAGCCAAATCGTATATGGAACCTAGAATTGAGACCGATGAAGAGGGTGAAGTTATTAAGGCGGGAATTTATACCTATGGTGAAACAGTTCATATATTTATTGAACGTAAAAATTATCATGGTGCATTTTTACCTGGATTTCGAGAATGGAAATCAGATTATAATCCAAAAACAATTGGACTGAAATATATTGACCATATGGTTGGAAATGTGGGATGGGGACAGATGAATGTTTGGGTAGCATGGTATGAAAAGGTAATGGGTTTTGAAAATTTCTTATCATTTGATGATAAACAAATTCATACTGAATATTCTGCTTTGATGAGTAAGGTAATGTCCAACGGAAACGGTAGAATTAAATTTCCAATCAACGAACCTGCAAAAGCCGCCAAAAAGTCTCAAATTGAAGAATATTTAGATTTTTATGAAGGTGCAGGTGTACAGCATATTGCCGTTGCCACGGATGATATTATTAGTACCGTAAGTCAGTTAAAAGCTAACGGAATTGAATTTTTACCACCACCTCCACAGGCCTATTATGATGATATTCCAAACAGATTGGGTGAGCATCGTGATATGATGAAAGAAGATATTGGAGAATTACAGAAATTATCCATCATGGTAGATGCTGATGAAGAAGGCTATTTATTGCAAATCTTTACCAAACCCATAGAAGACAGGCCTACTTTATTCTTTGAAATCATCCAACGCATGGGTGCCAAGGGTTTTGGTGCGGGAAATTTTAAAGCACTATTTGAATCCATCGAAAGAGAACAAGCCAATAGAGGAACATTGTAAATTAATTCAGGGTTTCACTCTGAGTGAAACCCTGAATGAGTTAAATGATAATATATTCTTTAGCAATTTCCTTATTGATTAACTTACCGTTTCTCAGTCCCACATAATCTTTTGCTGAAGAAAACTCCCAGTCAAATTCATTTATTACCAGGTTAGCTTTAACTGGGTTTTGATGAATATAATCAAAACAAACCTGTGGGTACTGGTTTTCAGGATTAGAAATTTTTATGTTAGTTCCAAGGTTATTTTTTAGAAAATATGGCCTTTGTTTGATAGGATTATTTAGGCATTCAGCTTTTGTTTCTTTTCTGAATAATGACCCGGAAAACCCTTCTTGTTTGTTAATTGCACGGGTGTAAGTTCTTAACATTATACCAATGGAATCATTAATACTCCGGGTTTCACTTTGAGTGAAGCCCGGAGTATTAACTTCAATTTCATTAACCAATACCATCAAATGAAAATGGTTGGGCATTAAGCACCAAGCTAAAATATCGGTATATGGCAAAATATAAAAACCAATTTTTCTTATAAAGAAATGATAATTCTTTTCATTAAAGAATATTTTTTGCCGGTTATTGCCTTGGTTGTAAATGTGATACAAATTCCCTTTTTCGAAAATCATGCGGTTAATTTTCTATTAGTGCGTCAGAAATTAAATGGTTGACAAATTCAAAATGTTTACTTCCAAATATTTTGAGCACAGATAAGAAAGTTTAATTCTTATTTAAATGCTTGTAAAAGTTTACGGAAGTGCAGTTTTTGGTGTCGAAGCAACTACAATTACTGTTGAGGTTAATATAGATCAGGGAATTGCCTATCATTTGGTTGGTTTGCCAGACAATGCTATTAAAGAAAGTAGTTACCGTATTTCCGCAGCATTAAAAAATAATGGCTTTAAACTTCCCGGTAAAAAGATTACTATCAATATGGCACCTGCTGATATGCGTAAAGAAGGCTCAGCTTACGATCTGACCATTGCCATGGGAATTTTATCCGCTTCAAATCAAATTCAAGCAAAGGATTTGGGTCAGTATATTATTATGGGTGAACTTTCTTTGGATGGAAGTTTACAACCCATTCGTGGTGCCTTACCCATTGCGATCAAAGCTAGGGAAGAAGGTTTCAAAGGCTTTTTATTACCCAAACAAAATGCCAAAGAGGCTGCCGTGGTTGATGATTTGGATGTTTACCAGGTTGAAAATATCAAAGAAGTTATTGATTTTTTTCAAGGAAATTCGGATTTAAAGCCTTTAAAAATTGATACAAGAAAAGAGTTTTATGAGAAACTCGATTTTCCAGATTTTGATTTTTCAGATGTGAAAGGCCAGGAAACTATCAAACGCTGTATGGAAATCGCTGCTGCTGGGGGCCATAATATCATCTTGATAGGACCTCCGGGATCAGGGAAAACAATGTTAGCCAAACGACTCCCGTCAATTTTACCTCCCATGTCATTACAAGAAGCATTAGAGACAACTAAAATTCATTCTGTAGTAGGTAAACTAAGAGAGAATGTGGGTTTGATGAGCCAGCGCCCTTTTCGATCCCCGCACCATACTATTAGCGATGTCGCCTTGGTTGGTGGGGGTTCCTACCCTCAACCCGGTGAAATATCCTTATCACATAATGGTGTTTTATTCTTAGATGAACTCCCTGAATTTAAACGCAGTGCTTTGGAAGTAATGCGCCAACCCTTGGAAGATAGAGAGGTAACCATTTCAAGAGCTAAGTTTACCGTAACCTATCCCAGTAGCTTTATGTTGGTAGCCAGTATGAATCCCAGTCCGAGTGGATATTTTGCAGATTCTGATCAGGCAGTGACTTCTTCACCCTATGAAATGCAGCGTTATTTGAGTAAAATTTCCGGGCCACTTTTAGATCGAATTGATTTACATATTGAAGTTCAGCCTGTACCCTTTGAAAAATTATCTGATGAGAGAAATGGAGAGGCTAGTAATGTGATTAGAGAGCGGGTCACAAAGGCAAGAGAAATTCAGACACTTAGATTTAAGGAAAGTGATAAAGTACATTATAACGCCCAAATGAATGTAAAACAAATTCGCAAATATTGTGATTTAGATGAGCCTTCAAAAAAACTATTGAAAACGGCTATGGAAAGCTTAAATCTTTCTGCCAGAGCTTACGATCGTATTTTGAAAGTTTCTAGAACTATCAGCGATTTAGAAGGATCTGAATCTATTTCACCGGATCATATTGCCGAAGCAATACAATATAGAAGTTTGGATAGAGAGGGTTGGTTGGGGTAATTTAAGTATTTCAATTTAAGGGAGGGTCACAATGATGTTGAAGAAGAATCTATCACTGATACAGCTCTTAACCTTAAATTGTTGTGGTTTGAAGCAGACCGTACTAATTACTCCACAACAATTATTCTTGGATAACTTTGGTGATTCGTTTGAAGAATAATCCATTCAAAGTTAATTTGGTGCTGTGCCACAGTACTTCTTAAGTTTACAAGCTCTTATATGTAATAAATAATCAGAAAGAACAAAAAAGAGGATTTAAGTTGTCATTTTTTGTGTCTCATGCTGAATGCCCAATACTTGTTGTTAGAAATGATTTTTCCAGATTTTATTTACCTTTCGAATACAACCAATACTGGAATATTGTTTTCTCTAGTTTCAAATATTAGAATAGTAAGTTGTCTAATATCAGATCGGACAGCGAAACCATTCCGATATATTCACCATTTTCTTGAACCGGAGCCATCCTGATACCAACCTTCATCAGTAAATTTGCAACGTAACGTACGTCCATATCAGCTGGTACACTTATTACGGGCTTGGTCATAATTTCAAAGATATTAACCTCCTCTGAAGTTTTGTCAGCGATAATAACACCTTTTATGAAATCATGTATTATAACAATTCCATAGGCATCTTGCGGATGTCTCGTTTCAACAATCAAAGCTTCAACCTTTTCTTTGCGCATAATTTCAACCGCCTCTTTTGCAGTAGCCATACCATCTACCAAAACTACTTTTTTCGTCATGACATCTCTGGCACTTTGAAAACTTCTTTTATTATCCATGTTTTTTTTATGTTATTACCTAAAGTAAATTTATTAAAAATATATATGCTTTAGCATGATTTTACCATTTTAAGCAACCCCTTATCGAATTGCTTTAAAAATATTTGTCACGAGCCTGATCTTTGAATTTTTTCATTTGAGTTTCCAGCCCAGCTACATGTTCTATGGGTAAAACAAAAGCTATTCCCGTGCCTGGTTTATCAAATTTGCCCGCTTCTTTAATTACATTCATGAGTTTTTCAACAACATGTTCTTCCACAAGAAAAACAATGATATCAGTTTGTTCCTCAATACTAAGTCCAAAAAAGGTTTTTGCTTCATGCATACCTGTGCCTCGAGCAGGTATAATGGTAGCTCCGGTAGCTCCAGCTTCTTTCATTTTGTCAACTATAGTATCAGTAATACTTGGTTTGACAAAGGCCATAATTAATTTAAACTGCATCTTTTTTTATTTTTAAATTAAACAAACGTGTTTTTAATTTCATCAATTGTGCATATCCCAATACTGAGATAATAGGGAATAAGCTGGCAAATGCTATAAGCCCAAAACCGTCAATGGCCGGGTTTCTTCCAGGTACTGTACTTGATAATCCTAACCCAAGTGCAGCCACTATAGGAACGGTCACAGTTGAAGTGGTAACACCTCCCGAATCATATGCTAAGGCAATTAGTTCTTTTGGTGCAAAAAATGTTTGAACAATGACAATAAAATATCCTACCATGATATAGATAAATAATGGTGTTCCAGTAACAATCCTGAATGTTCCAAGTGCCAAAGCAAAAGCAACTCCCATAGCTACAGTAATCCTTAGCCCCTTCTGGCTTATTGTTCCCGCAGAAACCTCATCTGCTTTTATTGCAACAGCACTAAGCGAGGGTTCAGCAATTGTAGTGGAAAAGCCTATTAATGCCGCAAAAATATAAATCCAATAATACGACGACCAGTTGGATAGTCCATTTGCTGAGGTTCCAATAAATTCTGGATCCGATAATTGAGTTGCCATGATTTTTCCTAAAGGGAAAAGTGCCTTTTCTAATCCCATTAAAAATAATGCCAGTCCAAATACGACATAAACACATCCAAGGATCACTTTTTTCAGATGGGGTATAGGTTGTTTCAAAACTACCATCTGAAAAAATATGATAACCAATAATATTGGCATTACATCTATCAGAGTAGAGAGCAAAATTAAAATAAAATCCATAATAAAATCATCCATACATCAGTATATATTTTAAAACCAAAATAAGCCATATGCCATCACAAAAATCATTGGTAAAAGTGAAGCAAATGCAATCAGTCCAAAACCATCTAATAAGGGGCTTCTCCCTTTTATAACAGTAGCAAGTCCCACCCCTAAAGCTGTTACTAGTGGAACCGTAATCGTTGAAGTAGTAACTCCGCCGGCGTCATATGCCAAACCAATAATCTCCTCAGGAGCAATTATGGTCATCAACATGACTAACACATATCCTCCGATAATTAAATAATATAATGGCCAGCCCTTGAGAATGCGCAATACTCCAATAACAATTGCCAAACCAACAGAAAAAGCCACTGTCAATCGCAATCCCAGAGCATAATAATCCAAATTTTTTTGAGAGCTTTCAATTAAACCAGCGTCAGAAGAAATTATCGAAGCTTCTTTTGCCACTGCAATTAAGGCAGGTTCGGCAATGGTAGTAGAGAAACCAAGGGTGAAGGAAAAAATCAATAACCATATAAGACTGCCCTTCTTTGCAAGTGCGTAAGCCATCGCTTCACCAATTGGAAAGAGCCCAATCTTCAGACCTTCCACAAACAGCATCAATCCTACTATGACAAACAAGAAACCAAATATTATTTCCCCAATTTGAGGAAACGGCTTCTGGATAACAACAGTCTGAAAAAAAACGACCACCAATATTATCGGAACCAGATCCATAAAGGCAACTTTCAATTTTCCGAATATAGTTTGGATGTTATGTTTATATCTCAAGATTATTTATTCCTTTAATGTGTTGCAGATAGACCCAAAGGGTAAATTACTATAATAATAAGAAGTGAAATGTTAATTAGTTCTTTCATATTATTCAAATATTCTTACTCCTCTTGTTGTGAATGCCAACCCTTCTTGCTCATATGGTGAAATCATTACTGCCTCAAACAAAGGAGGATTTTTATCATTTTCCATTGCCCAGTCAAATATGAAATTAGCACCAGAACCACCTTCCATATCGCGATCTTCGATAATTATTTCCACAGTTTCCAACGGCTTTAAAAAAACGGGATCTTTTAAATATTGCCTAACATTGATTCCAACAGTATTGTAATAATCAGCTTTTAAAATATAAACTGAATCAGTCATTGACACATTACGAATGCTAATTGTAATGGTAAGGTCAAAAGTTTTATGTTCGTGGATATGGTAAATATGCGAATAGACTGGAAGATATGTTTTACCTTGAATGTAATCATTGAAATTGATAATTTCTGATTTTCTACTCTCCCAATCTGCTTGTTGATCAAGGTTTTTATCTGTTTCACTTTGACAAGAAAGAAAAACTAAGAATAAAAATATAATTTTAACAATCTTTATCATTTTACAATTTTAACATTATTCTCAAAGATACAAATCATAATCAAATAGGTAATTGATTTCCCAAGCCTTATTTTTTTGGTTTGCAATGGTGAGTCTAAGAATAGTAGCCGGTTTAGGGGATTCTTATTTTTCTTACGTCCAATACACATGTAACGGTGAATCACAATTTTGGTGATTTGTCATTTCTTTTACCAACACCATCTGAGCGTTCGTTAGTCAGTATTTTAATGATAAATCTAGGGTGTAATTTCTAATTAAAAAATATGTCATAGTCAAAGTAATTGAATTAAATATATAATGATGCAACTGAGGAAATATCCAAGTAAAATTATTCCTTTTCTTTTTGTGACTTTTCCATCTCTTAGAAAAAAGTATACCAAAATAAAGCTTAATAATAACATTGATATTATTAACAATGAAGAGTTCAAATTAATAAGAATTTCGTTTCCTGTTAAAAAAGTATAAGCCAAACCAGGTACTCCAATGCAAATAGTTAAATCAAAAGTATTGGAACTTATTCCATTTAATATGGCGGCAGTATAATTATCTTTTTTAATCGCTGCTATTGACATAAACAAATCGGCAATTGAAGTTCCTGGGCCGTATATCGTACAAGCTAAAACCCCAATAGGTAGAGTATAGCCATAAAATTGTTTAAATAGTTTTATAGTTTCTTGGCCAACTGACACCATAGAGTGCGCTAAAATGGCAATTAGAATGATACCAAAAGTCAATTTTAAAATAATCTCTCTCCTAGAATAATCGGTTTTAGGGTTGGTATAAGATTTGGATTTATCGAAATATAAAAACGATAAATAGATTAAGTAAACACCAATCAGTATTGAAAAATCTGAAGTAGAATATACACCATCCAATGCTAAAATTAATAAAATGAAAATTGTAATTCCTAAAAAAGGCATGTCCCTAAGCAGAATACTTTTTCTAACAAGTATTGGATTCTTAAAAAATGTGACAACGCCAATTATAACACATAAATTAAATATGGCGGACCAAATTAGGGTATCAAACCCTATACTAAAGATTTGATAGTATAGTACTCCTGAAGTTGCTGTAAAAAATTCAGGAGCTGAACTTGCGATTGCCAAAAAAAAGCCTCCGGCAATAGCCGAAGAAATTCTAAATCTATAAGAAATTTTGGAAAAGCTATCCTCAACCCATTTAGAAGGAATATTAAACATTAATAAAATTCCAAACATTGCAAAAATCAAGAAAATGATTAGAATTGGACCTTCTATAAAAAGATAACTAAAATACGCTGCGATAATTAGAAAAAATGAAACAAAATATTTTATATTTCCTTTTTCTGAAATGATCGGTAAAATATTATCTGTATTAAATTTCTTCCCCA
>JAUXGV010000043.1 GCA_030621915.1 Flavobacteriaceae bacterium | reverse complement strand
AAGGTTTGGTTAATTTAATTATGGCTAAGTAAAGAATAATCCTGATTGAAAATATAATAGCTTAGGACGAAGGGGCCTTATTATTTCCCGAAAGCATACTTTTATTTATCAAAGCAGTTTGTTGGGTAATCCAATATACATAGAAATATTTCATGAGTATGCTACCAAATGAAAATCAGATAATCAAAAACTTTAAATCATCACCTCACTAATTTGAATAACCGGTTGAATGTTGGTGTAATTAGGTAAGTCCGCCATGATTTTTTCGGCGTTTGGTCCAAATGAATTCTGAAACGATTCCATAGATTCAAAATATAGATTTCCCATAGCTATATAAGACGCCGGAGAACCTGGCTCAGCTCCTCCTAGCCCCTGTTCTATGGTCGCCCCAATAATTGCATCGCCTAATAACTCACCAACCATGGCTACATGCTTTGTGCAATAATAGTCCATATCAAATGATTTTCCCTCTTCATTAGGGTATAAAACACTCACTTTAATTGTTCCTTTTTTCATGATTTAAGTATTTAAATGAATTTATCAATCAACATAATTACAAATTACCGAGTCAAGAAAACTATAAAAGGCCGATTTAAATCGTATCCTATTTAGGATGAATAAACAGAATTTTTGTGCCTAGATATATATATCATTTTTAAACGAAGCAATTAGGGGTCAATAACTTATTTTATTTCTTTAAGGCCTTGCTTCTAGAATTAAATTAAATGGCGTTTCGGTTGCTTTTTTATAGCGACTAAATCCGCCAGATAAAATGGTTTCCTTCAACCTCTTTTCTCCTGCTTGAGCTCCCAGAGCCAAGCCAACTTCCTGATTGAGTGAACAGGGAACGCAAAGACTGGTTGAAAAGGCATAAAAGGCTCTTCCTACGGGATTCAAATTCTCTGCAAGAGAGTCATTTCCATAGGGTTCCACAATCATACAAGTTCCATCTGGCTTTAACGCACTTTTGGCATAAGAACAGGCACCCACTGGATCACCCATATCGTGTAAGCAATCAAAAAAGGTAATAAAGTCATAATCTTTTCCAGGAAATTCTTTGGCGGAAGATTGTATAAAAGAGATATTATTTACACCGGCTTCCTTAGCTCTTAATTTGGCATTTTCAATTGATTTATCATGAAAATCAACCCCTAAAAAAGTCGAGTTGGGATATTCTTTGGCCATGATAATTGTTGATGCGGCATGACCACATCCAATATCTGCCACTTTTGCACCTTGTTTTAACTTTTCTTCAACACCCTCTAATGCCGTAATCCAGTTTGACGTCAAATTATCCTCATATGAAGGGCTAAAAAACTTTTCAGTACCACAGAATAAACAAACATTATGATCACCCCAAGCAACTCCTTCACCGGTTTTGAACGCCTTTTCAATCTTTGGCTCGTCAATATATACAGATGAAATTGCATAAAAAGCCCCGGTCATAAATACAGGACTCTTTCTATTTCCAAAAACCGCAATTTGTTCAGGATTCATCATGAATTTTTCGGCTTCCGAATCATAATCAATATACCCTGATGCAGCTTGAGCTGACGACCATTCTCTTATATATCTTTCTGCTGTTCCTGTTTTCGAGGCCAACTCATGAGAAGTCATTGGCCCATGATTAGCCAAAGATTCAAAAAGCCCTAGCTTATCACCGATAATTACCAAGGGTCCATTAGCAGCTGCACCCATTTCAGTAACAACTTTTCCTAATAATTCATGCAATTTGTTTTCGTCTAGTTCCATAATAGAAATTTATTGGTTAAATAATCATCTAACTAAGCATACTTTATTTAAAATTCAAAGTCGTTTAGGACGAAAGAGTAATAATTTTTACCGAAGCCATCAATTTTCTTATCGAACAAAAAAGAAAATGTCTTTCTAAGTGATGGGTGTGCTATTTCATCCTATCATTAATTTTTAACCAACAATTGATTTTTTATCGTTGCATGATGAAATAAAACCGCCTCATCTTCCTTACCTGGATTTAGTAAGGCCGATAAATCAACTGAGTCTTCTTTAAGAAGCAACTGGAAATATTTAATTTTTTGACTTTTCAATTAATTCTTTATACACCTTTTTCATTACTTTAATTTTGCCATCATCTTCTGCAACTGCATATGATGTAAACATCATAATACCGCTTGATTTGCCTGCCAATCCACCTCTAAGAACAGCTTCAAATTCTTCATTTAAGATAATTCCAGGATCATTCGCTGCCTGGACAATTGGCCAAATTTTAGGAAATGCATTGTTGTCTAAACCCAGAGTATTCCCAAACCACTTTATATTTTCTCCTACCCATTCCGGATCATATCCCATTTTTTGATGGTATACCATAGGAGAAAATACATCAATTGTTTCTTTTAATAAATTATAATCCAGCCCAAGAATTCTGCGCCTGGCCCCATTAAATTCTTCATCATTCCATGGACAGTGATAAATGCCTAATAGGGCTTTGGGATTAACTCTTTTGATGATATTTTTGAAATCCAATGTCCATTCAAAAATCACCTTACATCTCCAGTCTCGCCATGACGTATCATGATTATCAAAAATCCATTGTGATTTATCTCGTACAGTTCCCGTTGGTATCTCTATGCCAATATCGTTTGAAAATTTATCCAGACAACCATCACAAAAACAAGTTTCCGGCAAAATGGGTTCAGGGTCTTCAAATTGTGCATGCCAATGCACATAATCCATCCATATCCCATCAAGATCATACTTTAATAACAATGCTTCCAATTGATTAATTCGATATTGTCTGAAACCAGGCTCGGTGGGACATACACCCATAAACCAAGTGGCCGCCTCAATTTTTTCACCCTTTTCATTAATTGCCCAGGCTTCAGGATGATTATCGACATAATTTTTACCGTTTAAGGTAGCAAACTCTGCAAATACTTTCAATCCTTCCGATCGTGCTCTTTTAATCATACTTGAATCAATAGACCCACTATGTACAAAAATTGCATTAACACCAAGATCATTCAAATTTAATCCTTGATCCCAAAATGGTTTTGGATTTCCATAAATACCTCTTACTTTAACCAAATCTGTAGTTTCTTTTTTACAAGAAGTATTTGTTATTGGCAACAGAATAAGGAGAAATATAAGACAACGAGAACAAATTTGCATTAACCTAAAAAATGATTTATTATTATTCATTAAGATCTTCATTCAATTATTTTCAAGTTTATTCCAAGAACGATTTAATTCGTTTAGTAATAATAGGTCAGTATTTTGTTAAAAATAATTACTTATAACTCAATCTCCATACCTTCACGGGCAAGAAAGCAATTGGGATATTTTTTCTGACATTCTTTTTCAACCTTAGCCAGAAACACGTCGTTATGAACAGGATCATGATGCGTGATAATAAGTTTTTTTACTTTTGCCATTTCGGCAACTTCAATGGCCTGATCCATACTGCTATGCCCCCAACCACGATGTGATTCCAATTCTTCATTTGTATATTGACCATCATGCACCAATAGATCCGCATCTTTACAAAATTCAACAATTTCTGGCCGAATTGATTCTCCATGCTCAATATCCGTACAAAACACAAAACATTTATCATTGTCTTTTAATCGATATCCATAGGAACCACCAGGATGATTTTGCTTGATCACTTGAACCAAGACATCATTAATTTCTATCTCATTTTGTTCAATCTGTAAAAAATTAAATTTTGCACCCATGGCTTGAAGTGGAATGGGAAAATATTCAGCTTTCATTTGATCTTTAAAAATACCCTCTAAATTTTCAATTTCACGGTCTCTGCCCATAGCAAGTATGTTGATAATCAAGTTTGGATTATAGGCTGGAGTGAAGAAAGGGAAGCCTTGAATATGATCCCAATGAAAATGTGTAAATGCAATAAATAATTGATCTTGACTAAAGCTTTCATTGGTTAATTCAGCCCCCAATTTTCGAATACCCGATCCGGCATCAAAAATAGCGATCCTACCATTATCTCTGGTGAGCTTGATGCAAGTAGTATTTCCACCAAATTCTAAAAACTTCCAATCACAGACTGGGATAGATGCTCTAGTACCATAAAATTTTATTTTCATCCTAATAGCATTTATATCTCTATCAACTATAATTATCCCATAAGTCTCACTACCTCTTAAAATTGAACATCAAAAGGTGTTGGAAATTGATCTGGAATTTTATCTTTACGCTCTCCAAGATTTTGCCTAAGATCTATTTCAATTCCTCTGGCTATTGTAGAAATGGGTACATCATTGGCAGTACCTTCAAAGGGATTTTCTCCTGTTCTTCCAATTCTCTCCATGGTATGAAACACCCATGCAACAATCACATAAAACGGTATAGAAAACCAAATAAAAAACTTGCCAATTATTGGATAGGCTTCATAAACATTGTCACCAAGGTCTGCAAATTGTGGTATCAGCGCCATGGGGAGCAGTAAAACAAATACCCACATAAAATGGTGATTGAGCGTAGCAAATTGCCTGGGGTATGGAAAATTTTTGATGCGCTCACTTTTACCTTGCAAACTAAATAGTTCCTTGATTTCTGCCTCCAATTCCAGAAAGGAAAACTCCCAAATTACACCTTGCTCCTTTAAAGATCTTAAATGATGCGATTGTAGATATAATAAGGCCGTTTGCTTATTGTCTTTTTTAGTAATATATTCTATATCCTCAGCTGAAAGATATGGTTTTATATCTTTATCAAGAGATGATTTTCGCTCTGGTGGTTCAAATCCATGTTCAGAATTTGTTCGGTGACTGGATGTAGTTTCCCAAGGCTTTAATACACGCATCGAATGACGCAGGGCAGTCATCCAGGCAATATGTCTGTATGTAAGAGTTTTTATCTCTATATGAAGCTCTTTATCGCTCAACTTATGTTCAGTATGCTCGTTGGTGATCATATCCTGCAGAAATGCTCCAAAGGTTCGAGAGGTATTTACAATGCCTCCCCAAATTTTTCTAGCTTCCCAAATTCGACCATAGGCAGCATTGTTTTGAAATCCTATCACAAAAGCAACCGCGGTTCCAATCAAGGCCAAAGGAGTCCATGGTATTCTTAACCAATCTAAATCAAGAAAAAAAAAGGCAGAGACCCAAACAACACCTATAATGATAAAGAGCATTGTTTCAAAGCGAGTCCAAATCACCATATTTTTTACGCTAAAAGTGCTTTTAGTATACATAGAATAATTTTCAATAAAAATACAAATTACTTTTTAACTTATTGTACGAATTAATTGGAATGGTAATTCACATAAAAAATAATAAAACCTCAATCAACACATTTACAATTTTTCCAATAGCTTATCTTGAATATTTAAAAAACCAGTCGACCGGCGAAACAGGCTTCTATTGACAGCTAATTTTTTACGGGCTTTTTGAAGAAAAAAGATCATGAGAAACTATGAGTTAATCCCTTATAAATATATAGGAATGAATTTAAATCTGATTGAGACTATTGTTAGTCCCGGAATCACAACTATCCGAAACTTTATATTTTTAAAAGCCTGAGAATCCCTTATTTTTGGTTTGCACACTAAAAATAATTTTATGGGACTCTTCAAGCGAATCAAAAATACAAATACGCCTTTAATCCGCCAAATATTAGATTTAGTTCCTCGCTGGATGCTCACCCGTTGTACCTCAGAGCACAAAAGTGACAAAGGATGCAGTAAGTATAAGACTTATGATCAATTTGTAGCTTTAACTTTCGGACAGCTGAATAAATGCCTGACACTTAGTGATATTTCCACAGGAATAGGTGTATCCGAAGGGTTTATATCTAAATTAGGACTCGTACAAAGCCCCGCTCGATCAACAATGAGTGATGGTAATAAAAAACGCACCTATAAAGTTTATGAGTCCTTATACAACAAGCTCATAACTCATTATAAACACATTCTTTCAAAGCGCCATCAATCCCATATTATTAAAGAAATTAAAGACCGCAATATAAAACTTATAGATAGTAGCATTATTAGCTTGTGTTTGTCCATGTTTGATTGGGCAAAGTTTCGGACAGCAAAAGGAGGTATTAAAATACATACTTGTTGGGACGACACCATGATGATACCAGATGTTGTGAATATTACACCTGCTAAACTTCATGATAGATATGGATTAAAACAATTGGTTTTTGTCAAAAACACTATAATTGTAGAGGACAGAGCCTACTTTGATTTTGATTTAATGATGCAACGTATAATAGCCGAAAACGTCTTTGTAACCAGGATAAAAACAAATACGGTCTTTAAAACGATACGGGAATTAGAGCTTCCAAACGATACCGATCACGATATTTTAAAAGATGAAATTATCACTTTAACAAGTGCTAAAGCCGTAAAGACAGGAGTTAATCAAGTGGAGCTACGATTAGTGCATGTTTACAAACCTGATCAAAACAAGGTGATAGAGATTATTACCAACCAATTAGACTGGAAAGCAAGAACCATCGCAGACCTATATAAAAAACGATGGGATATTGAGTTGTTTTTCAAAGCCATAAAACAGAACTTACAAATAAAAACATTTATTGGGACTAGTGAAAATGCAGTGAAATCACAAATATACATTGCGCTAATCACTTATCTTTTACTTCAATTAATAGTAAGAACGGTTGCAAATAAAAAACATGCTTTCTCTAATTTTGTCGAAAAAATACGTATCTGCCTGACTTTTCACCTCACTCTAGACTATGTATGTAACCAAGTTGGCGAAGGAGCTAAAAGAATAAGAGATAACCCTCAAGCTTATTTAAAGCTTCAGCCTGACTTATTTTCTTGATAAAATAAAGAATATTACCGTTTTACTGGGCTACAGACTAATAAATCAAATTATTTTAAAACTTTCGGATGATAGTGTCCCGGAATATAAGTTTCCACTATTTAACTTTTTTCATAAAGTCAATGCATTGATCAAAGGGTTTGATTTCAATCAATCTTGTATTGTTTTCCTTATTCCAAGTATTGATTTGGAGTGCAATCAAAATCCCGATAACTACCAGAGCAATCTCACCAATGGCATATCTAGCATACTTCATAGGCCGATTATCATCTGCCATTTTTTTACGTGTTTTTCTAAAGAAGTTGATCATGGAGGGCTATTGAATAATTTCTTTAAATATAAGAAAAATGCATTTTCTCGTCAATCTAGTAGGATGATTCAATTCATCGGGTGACTGTAAGTCATCCGATGAATAAAATAAAACTTATTGACCCGCACTTACAGGTGGTAAGGGTGCTGGAACCAAATTTTGAATTGGCTTTATACTTTGAAGATAGACAAAAATTGCTTTTAATTCAGCATCCGTCATATGTCTATACATATCCCAAGGCATGGGTGGCAGCAAGCTTCTTGAAGAAGAGATTCCCTTTGATTTTCCATCCCGAATAGCAATGATAAATTGTTGTTCTGTCCAATTACCTAAGCCTGAATCATCAGGTGTTAAATTGGCTGCAAACGAAACTCCCCAAGGGCCTACCCATTCTGTTAAATCTCTTGCCACAGTAAGACCTTTTGCCTCCATCTCTTTTCTATCAACATCAATCAAGGGCATTTCGGCTGGGTGACCAGAGAGCAAAAGAGAATTATCCAATACCGGACCCTTATCAGTCATTTTTTTTGGTGTATGGCAGGCATGACAATCAAGAATTGTTACCAAATGCTCTCCCCATTCTTCTTGGCTATCAAAACTAATAGAGAATTCCTTTTTATCTATTTTATTCTCAACAGCAACTGGTTTTTTCTTTTGCTGACAACTAAATAATAAACTGGCTATAAGAAAAGTGCAAATGTAATGGATTGGTTTTTTCATGGTTTGGAATTTTAAACTGATTCCACAAAAAGAATGAATTATTTGATTTAGAACAAACCAATTAGGACGAACATGCCATTTTCTTATCCCAAGGATATCAATTATTTATCGAAGGAACCAAATATTGTCGACACAACCTAAAGCCAACCTATTGCCAATTAATACAATTTATTATAATGAATCAGCCTTTTATTCCTCAACTAAGTATTGTTTTTGAATAGTTGCATGATGAAAAATAACAGTTTCATTTTCCTTATCTGAATTCAAAAACGCTGATGAATCAATAAAATCATCTTTAAAGTTTATCACCACTGAAACCAATGATGTACTTTCACATTTAAACCAAT
This sequence comes from Flavobacteriaceae bacterium, assembly GCA_030621915.1. Taxonomy (GTDB): domain Bacteria; phylum Bacteroidota; class Bacteroidia; order Flavobacteriales; family Flavobacteriaceae; genus Lutimonas. The sequence goes on along the minus strand of JAUXGV010000043.1, from coordinate 10,065 downwards.
GTACTAAGTAAATTTTATATAAATTGTTCATGACTCATCTTCCTTTTTAATAAATTCATAGGTTTTTTTACCTAAATCAAGCCGAATAAGATAATCACCTGCTTTATCAACTAAGATGTCTAGTCCATCAAACTCAGCCGACCCAGTTGGAAAACTACTACCTCCCCAATTTTGAGCCCATGAATCTCTGCATCTAAATTTGACTTTCCCTTGTTTTAAAAACATTTCAATTTCCCATATATTTTCATCTTCCTTATTTTTTGCTAATGGCGTAGATTTGGCTCCAACATCCGGAAATCCATCAATTGAGGTGCCTATAATTCCAACATATTGATAAACAAGGCGAACTTCCGGATAATATACTTTAATTAATTGAAGAATAGAATTTGCATCCTCCAACTGATTTTTTGGTATAACACGATCCATAATTTTGGTACTGCGCAAAGATTTAATTGTAGACTTAAATTTGTGGCTGTCAAAAACAGATTTTAATCTATTAAATTCATCCATGCTATAATAAGAAATTGTATCAGCAAATGTGTAAAAATTAGTTTCAAGCGAAATAGATGGATTTGGAAAAGGTACTTCCTCTTCTAAAAAAATAGGATAAATCAAATCAAATGACCTTTTTTTACTTTGACGCGCATAATTTACATAATTAATAATTTGTTTAGACAAATCATTTTGGTCATTATTTGAAATGCTGTTTTCTAAAAAAGAGGTGTGATAAATGGTTTCAGGGCTTACACCTTCGTTGGGTTCAAAGCCAAGACCATATATGGCCCATGGAATTTGATCCAACGGTATAGAATCAGGATGTAACAATAAAAAATCAATGGAATGAATTTGCCACTCCAATAGGTCAATGGAATTTTGAAAAAGATATTGATCAAAATTTATAGAATTGTATAGTTTTTCTAATGAAACTTTAAACTGTGCTTCCAGCTTTCTTTCTTCATTCCAATTATTCAGTTGCAATGCCAATAAAATTCCAATCATTACAAGAGCAATCTCCCCAATTGCATATCTTGAGTATTTCAAGAACTTGTTATCATCAGCTAGTTTGTGTCTTATTTTTCTAAAGAAGTTGATCATGAGGGGCTTTTGAATAATTTCTTATAAATATAAGAAATCATATTTAAGTTAAATTAAAGCGACTAGAATTCAACCCTATAATATATTTAATGACCAAAACCTGACCAAACAAATTTGGTTATATCCCATGTTGCAGAACCCAAAAGCATAAACTTTTGTTATTCTATCAGATATTCCTTACGAATTAGTGAATCTAGTTGCCTATTTAAGCTAAGTGCTTGTATTGCTCTTTCATAATTATATTCATCAATTTCACGAACGTAGGACATCGAATTGAGTACCAACTTAATTTTATCATCATCGTAACTTAGTAATTTCAAGTCATCAGGATAATTAACTTTGGATATATCATTTTTATAAATAATTGCACTGTCTTGTAAATGCTGAACTTTATATATTTCATAAAAATTGTAATTAATCATAATATCATTATTGATTAAATTACTGCTCATATTGCTTTCAATATTTTTTATTGATTCTCGCATATAAATATCATAGTCCACGATAGCATCAGAAACTTGCTTATTCCGAACAAATTGAAATCCTCCAGAATTTTTCAACTGAGATATCGTTCTATCATGATAAGAAATATCAATAGAATTAGTGAAAAGTAGTAAAAAATGATAAATTCTTTTTTCTTTCCCTTGTAAGGTGCTTTTTTGTAATTCCTCAAAAAGAGAATCGTTATAAATAATTGGAATTGGCCCAAATTCTAACTTACCATCGAGTATACTTTTGTCTTTTTTTAAATCAGTTAGCAAACTTTGCATATATTCTTTTTCTATAGTTCGTTCCACACGATTAGTTTTCCAAGTATTTACTTGCAAAGCCAAAAGTATCCCTATCATTACCAAAACAATCTCTCCAATAGCATATCTAGAGTATTTCAAGAACCTGCCTGCCGGCGAGGCAGGTTGGTTGTTATCAGCTAATCTGTGTCTATTTTTTCTAAAAAAGTTGATCATATTTGGGTGTTTTTTACCTAACGTAGCTAGATAATAATTCGTGTACTCGGGGCTTCAATAGGGAGTTGTTAAATCTTTTAGCCTTTCTATAATTGCCAGGTTTATTTTTTTTAGTTTTCTATTTTCGTTTAATAAATCAGTTAGTATAGTCAATTTAAGAGTTATTATGTTTCTAAATTTTCTATCCCCAAAAACTTCCAATATTTTACTTTTTTCGACAGGAGAGGGTATTTCAAAATCATCAACCCAATTTGCATTAACAGCTTGAAAATCTAAATAATCAATAATATAAGGTTGAAAAGATTCCACAAGTTCTAATTCATGAGTGGTTTGAACTAAATTTAAAATATACAACGATTCATAATATTGTGACAGTTTAGTTTTAAGTTCGTTATCCTTAAATAGTTTTAAATCACCCGAACCAATTAAATTATTATAAACTCTATCAGTACTACTATATGAAGGCATGTGATTAATTTCGGAAAAAGCAATGTTTATTGAATCAACTGAAATTGTTGGATTTTCAAGTGCAGATTGTTCTAATAATCCAATCAGAATTGGTAAGGATTCTTCAATCCGAAAAATTATTTCTTGAGATTTCTGATGATTTTTTTCAAAATCCTCAAGCATATCTTTCAAATAATTGTACTCAATTACCTCGTTTTTTTTAGTTTCATTCCAATTATTAAACTGCAAAGCCAAAAGTATCCCGATCATTACCAAGGCGATCTCTCCAATGGCATATCTTGAGTATTTTAAGAACCTGTCTGCCGGCGAGGCAGGTTGATTATTGTGAGCTAGTTTGTGTCTTATTTTTCTAAAAAAGTTGATCATTCTGAGTCTATTTATGATTCTAATTCATTTTCTATTTGCTCAATAGCATGAGCCACTTTTGCCCATAAATCCTCAAGTAATTTTTTCAAATAAATATTATTCTGATTCATTGTGATGATTGCATTCATAAAAGATTGATTCTTCAACATACTTGATGAGTTAATAATTTGAATTTCCATTTCTTTCCCATTCATAATTTTCTTAAAATATTGATTCAACTGAGGCCTGTATATGTCTCTTTGATTAAATATTTCATTTTCAAATACCGTTTTAATATAAGAATATTCTTCAGTATGAATATTGACAATTAAATACTTTAGTTCATCGTCTTTTATGATATCAAGCCCCTTCGATTCAAGGATTTTTAATGGAAAGGATATGATTCGAAAGGTAGGTTGCCTGGTCAAATTCTGAATGCCATTAATTTTGGCTATTAATTCTTGTTTATTTTTTGAAGCCTTGATTAATTCATTGGTAGTTTCAATTCTTTTATTACATAATTGTAAGTTACTACTAATCACGTTTTTCAAATCTCTTTCAAAGGCAATCTTAATATTCGTAAGAATTCCCTTTTCAACGATCTTGTTTTTTCTATTCTCATTCCAATTATTAATTTGAAGAGCAATCAAAATACCAATCACAACAAGAACAATTTCTCCTATTGCATATTTGAGATACTTCAATGGTTTGTTATCATCAGCCATTTTTTTACGGGTTCTTCTATAGAAGTTGATCATTGGTTAGTAGGGTATTTTAACTCAGTTCTTTGCTAGCCTTTCATTAGTTTTGAAGTTCTTGATCTATTTGTTGTATTAATTCAAGAGCATCTTCTTTTACAGAATTATGAACAGTACCAAGTGCAGTAGACCAAATTTCAACATTTTTAATCATACTTTGGAAATCCAGATCTTCAATCAATTTTTCGTAGTTTCGAATATTTCTGAAATATCCAATTTTTGTTAAAATTTGAGCAGATCCTGCCATGATTAACGACTTAGGCATCATATCCAAAGATAGTTTTCCATTTCCCATGTATGGCTTCATAGCATCTTCAAGGAGCACTTTATTATAGTTAATCCGTTCCTTTTCAAAAGTTAGAAGGTATTGATAGCGGTCTTCGTATATGTCCGTAATCTTATTTCTAAGATCAACATCAATAATTATTTCAAAGCCTTTAGACTCGAGTAATTTGTATCCATTCATCTTGCTACTAAAATGAGGATATGCGTTCAGATATGAAAAATAAAAACCTAATGAATCATGATATTTAACACCATCCTCGAATGCTTTTAGCAGCATTTTACTGGATGTTGACTTATTTTGCAGGTGAGCTAGATTATCCTCAAAATCATTTAAATCATACTTAAGATTCTCTCGAATTTCAAAAAGAATTAACCGCTCACTTTTTCTTTCTTTTTGATACTCATTCCAATTGTTAATACTTAAAGCAATCAAAATCCCGATCACTACCAACACAATCTCACCAATGGCATATCTGGAATACTTCAAAAATTTATTGTCATCAGCAAGTTTCTTACGCGTTTTTCTAAAGAAGTTGATCATTTTATAAATTGTTTTCTATGCGCTTTAGATTGTCTTTTATTTTAACCTTGAATCCCTCCGATTGAATGTTGGCAACCCTAGAATAGAGTAAAATGGAAACCAAATAGTCTTCAAAATCTTCATTATTAAATAGCACCTCATATTCATGAATTTTTTTAGAGCGGTCTATTTGTTTAACATTTTCAATAGATTTATTCAAATTGAATTTTTCAATAAGGTTAGTAATTGAAAGCATGGCATTAAAACTATTTCTTAATTGAATATTTTTAACTAGAAAAGGTTGATAAGAACTAAAATAATAATCTAATAGAACGTTTTCCATTTCGGTAACTTGACTTATATCTCCAGACCAATTCGAGAGAAAAACACGTAAGTCATTGTCTTCTAAAATATGTAATTTTCCAGAATTTATAATATCATTTGTAACACCGCTTGAAGCGTTAAACGTAGGAAATATAGTTGTGATACCTATATAAGTTTCAATACTATCTATTGAAAAGAAACTCAATTCTTCATTGCTTTCAATTATTTTTATAAGTTCGTTTGCCGAATGAATGATTTTGTTTCTAAGGAATATTTTATCATTTAGCTGATTTAAATTATTCACATATTCTTTTTTTAATGATTTTAAAAGTTGCGTTTCCTGATCACGATCTGATCTTTTTTTGTTCCAATTGTTAATTTGCAAGGCGATCAGAATTCCAATAACAACCAATGCAATTTCACCAAAAGCATATCTTGAGTATCTGAAAAACCTGCCTGCCGGCGAGGCAGACTGATTGTTATCAGCTAGTTTTTTACGTGTCTTTCTAAAGAAGTTGATCATGAAGAGATTTTAAATAATATCTTATAAATATAAGAAATCCTAAATAACTCAATTTTAGAGGGGTAAATCCATTGCTTATTCATCGGGTGACTTGAAATCATCCGATGAATTTCTGGAGGTTATGGATATCAAATGACCAAAACGTGACCAATCAAATGCTACTATCATGCCTTCGGCAGACAAGTATGCTAGAATCATGCCTTGATCAGTTTTATTTACCGAAGCTAATCTAGACATTCCAAACCAATCCCAATTCCAATAAAATATTTCTTAAATTTTGTATTTTACCTCACCCAGAACTGTCCAAAAAGACAGTTCTGACTTCTCCAAAGGAGAGGTAAATAGGAAACCCCGACCCAAGGGTTGGAGAATCTTTAGACTAAGGCTCTATTTCCATTTGCTCCCTCGCGAGTACACAATTGGGAAATCTTTGCTGGCATTCTCTTTCTATCTTTGATAAGAACACATCGTCATGACCAGGGTCATGATGGGTTATAGCAAGTTTTTTAACTCCTGCCTTTTCGGCTACTTCAATGGCTTGATCATAACTGCTGTGCCCCCATCCCCTATGAAGGTCTAGCTCTTCAGTAGTATACTGTGCATCATGCACAAGTAAATCAGCGTTTTTGCAAAACTCAACCATTTCAGGTAACACGGTTTTACCATGTTCGATATCTGTGCATATCACCAAGCATTGTCCATTCTCTTCTATACGGTAGCCGTAAGAACCCCCAGGATGATTTTGCTTTATAAAACTTATCGAAGTCCCTATTAATTCAATTGCGTTATTCTCGGGCAGAAGAAAGTTGAATTTGGCCCCCATTCTTTCCAATGGAACAGGGAAATATTCTGGCAGCATTTGGCTCTTAAAAATATCTTCAAGATCATTTATCCCCCTATCTTCTACCATCCCAAGTATGTTGATTACATTCTCCGGGTTATAAGCAGGATCGAAAAAAGGAAGTCCTTGGATATGATCCCAATGGAAATGGGAAAAGCCAATAAATAGTTCTGGGGGATGAAAGCCATCCCTAATTAAATCTTTACCTAAATTTCGTATACCCGTACCGGCATCAAAAATTGAAGCCCGACCGTTATCCTGAGTCACTTTGAAACAGGTAGTATTGCCACCAAATTCCATATATTCAGGATGACAAATTGGAATAGAACCCCGGGTACCGTAAAATTTTATTTTCATGTTTTATTACCGCTAGCGGTTTTGGTTATGATTGCGTTGTGGATTGACCGTTTTGTTTGGCATTCATTCTGAGTGTGCCAACATCTGACCGCAAGGTGCTGAGGTTTTTAGGCCAAATAAAAACTGTAACAACATTCAATTCAATTTATTATAAAGTTTAAATATAGTTCTTAATTTTACTTTTTACACCCGAACCACAATGAATTATAACAATTTGTGTAAGAATAGTAAGGGATTTTAAAGTACTCTCTCAATCATAGAACCAGTATTAAGTATACAATGAGCAATAATTAATGGCCATAAATTTCGTCCAAATTTCACATATGCTATTCCCATTATTAAACCAATAATACCCACTGTAATTGACCTTTCTGAAAAATCATTAGAATGCCTAAACCCAAAAATTGCGGCTTGCAATATCACAGCAATAACAGTTGCAAAAGATGTTGTAGAAAACAACTTTTCAATCCAATTCATTAAAAAACCTCTATCCAATAATTCCTCTAACATTGATTCAAGTAGAATGAAAGGAATAATTAAAAAAAAATGTGCCCAATTTCCTTTCAAATTTCCAAATTTAGAAACAGCACTTTCCGATGAAGTGTCTGCTGTCAATGAAAAAGGCAAATGGTCTATTACAATATTAAATGCAATTAATGAAATCATTGTAGTTACCAGGATTAAAGCCGAAACACTAAATGTTTTTCCGAAATTATCAGGTTTCCGTAAGCCTAATTCTTTCCAAGTAACATTTCTCACTTTCATTCTCCACGCTGCTATAACCAAGGTTGTTAATGACCAAAAAAGTCCATTTGCTATAAATCCTACTTTTGGAATATAAATTTCTCTAACCAAAAACATTATTGAGATGTAAATAATCAAGTCAAATAAAAATCCTTTGAAGTTATTTTTCCCTTCTAATTCAGTTTTTGATTTCGAACTATCCATCATATTTTAACTATCCCAAGTCGATGTTGCTTTTCACTAGTTATGTCCTTTTTCCTTATCAACGGTATCTAAACAACTTTTAACTCGCATTATGTATTCATTTGATTCAAGTCAAATAACAATGCTGCCTTGATTTCATTTAAATGTGATCATGCCCTTATCCTATCTATCCTTCTCTCTTTAGTGGCATATCTTTTTTCACTTAATAAATTATTTATTTTGCAGAAATAATTATTTTAATTGTCATAATTCATTGTTGACTAACAGCTAATACTGACAACAAATTCACCTAGTTTTCAACATTGCATTCTTTAGCTGAATAACATTATTTCACTTTCATTTCTTTAAGTGCTTTTTTCTCATCGACTTGGTTAAATTTTGGCCTACCGGCTATAGCTCCCATTTTTACTGATCCTTTAACGTAATAAACTTTACCTTCCTCTATTGTGAGTGTAATTGCATCTGAGGATATAACCTGTGACCAAAACATATGTTCACCTGGTTCAACCTGAACTTTTATTATGGATCCATTAGTGAGCTGTCCGTAACTTTTCTCGGAATCTTTTATACTGAATTTAATAGCACTTCCTGAAAACTTTTTCGTCCGATAAAAAACAACCAATCCTTTACCCTCTTCTGGTGTCGGAATTTGTGCCGATAAATTTAAACTGATTAGAAAAGCAATAAAAAATATGCTAAGAGATATTATTTGTGATTTTTTCATGTTTTTGTATTACAAATATTTGATAGATAATGTATATTTTAATAGTTTCAAAGTGCGGCAAATTTACTAAAATAACTTATTCTACCTAATAAAGTCTATCTCTTACCAATAATATTCCCCCATAAAAAGCCAAATGACCAAAACGTGACCAAACTAATGTGGCTATCATGCCTTCGGCAGACAGGTCTGTGAAGATGATGTATAAAAAAAGGAGATACACTAAAGTAACTCCTTTTAAATATCATGAGATTCCCGTTTCCACGGGAATGACAATTTCTATTCAACAACCTCTACAAACAAGCCTTCATCGGTTTTGCTTACAGAAGTTAATTTGTTTTTAGTCAACCCTTTAATGGCCTTATCCCATTTTTTATTGGATAAGCCTGATTGGGATTTTAAGTCGTTTAAATCAACAGGAGAATTGAATTTTAAGATATTGGATACAGCTTTCCCCTCTTCACTCATGTCTACATCCTTTTTTTATTTGTTTCAATGGCTTCAGCTTCCCGTTTTATTTTTCGATAATTAAAAGGTGCTAACATTAGACCTAAAAAGGTTTGTGGGTAATTTGGCATACCATCTATACCAATGTCATCACTTGGTGTTTCCCCTTTGGGAAGGTGAAATGTGCCGAATAAAATATCCCAGAATATTACATCACCTCCATAATTAGAGTTGCCTTCTTCTATTTTTTTGGAGTGATGGTATCGATGGTTTTTTGGTGATGAAAAAATATAGTCTAGAGGCCCTGCAAGGATATCCATATTGGTATGTTGAAAACGTCCAATAGTACGCCCTAAAATGCCCGTTACGAAAACAATTTCAGCAGGTGCATGAATAAAAGCTAATGGGATACCCCATAAAATACTAGAAATTAAACCTTCTATTGGATGTGAACGGGTTCCATTGAACCAATATAATCTTGTAGAAGAATGATGTACAGCGTGCCAGCTCCACATAAATTCTGATTCGTGCATCCATCGATGGTACCAATATCTAAAAAAGTCTTTTACCGATAATAAAAGGAAAACCTGCAATACAGGATTAAAACCCATAGGCCAAATATTACGTCCTATTTCCGGTGATATTTCTTGGACAACAAGTGTGATAGTCGCTAATTTGATAGGTGCATTGATATAATCACCCCAAAACTTGTGACCAAAAAAGAGCATCACATCGGTTGGCGTTTCCTTATCATTTAGCCACTTTTTACTAAATGGAATAAGATGTTCAAGCGGTGCAAAAATGGCTCCAAATACCAAAAACAATAATATGGTACCGAGAAACGATCTAATAGTATAACCACCTCGGACTAATTCAAAACCAATATAGACACAAAGGACTAAAAATAGGGGATAGATGGATACCTGTAATATTTTTCTAAACAATGTACCCTCTATTTTCTCTGCAAGTGGGTCAATTTTCTCTAGCAACCATCGAAAAGGTGCCATTATAAAACGGTACACTATTTTTTCACTAATTAGAAAAGGTTTTTCTAATACTTTGTAGGTGGATTTCCAAAAAGATTTGACTTGATTGTCGTTACTCATTTATAAGAATTTAACTAAGGAAAAATATTTTCGTTATAAATTTAGTTAAAATAAAACGTGAGAAAGAACTCATATATTTTATTAGGACACTTAAAATTCATTGCAAAAAATAAAAAGGCTCACTGATTTAGTTGATAATTGTGGCAAACTGTTATGTATAGTAATTCCAAATACAAATGTAGGTAGGAATTCAACATCTTTGATGGCTTCTGTAATTCGTTTACCCCCAAACTAAAAATCCAATTAATAACGATATGGTCTATTCTTTTTTATAGACTTCTTTTTTGCCCTTATAAATTTTACGAAGACCTGTCTGCCGGTTTACCTACCGAGGTAGGAGGCAGGATTACAGCCATTTAAAC